>USBA01000012.1 GCA_900552735.1 uncultured Collinsella sp.
GAGGTCCTGGTGCATGTTGGCGTCGATACCGTCAACATGAATGGCGACGGCTTCGAGGGCTTCGTCAAGGCTGACGACGTCGTGAAGGCCGGCCAGCCCATCCTCAAGATCGACCGCACCAAGATCGCTGCTGCCGGTTACAAGGACTGCGTCGTCGTGGCCGTGTCCAACACCGCCGAGTTTGCCGACGTCGAGCTTACCGTCGAGGCCGAGTCTGCCGTCGCCGCCGGTGACGCCATCGTTAAGGTCGTCCGCAAGTAGTCTGCGGCATCCAGAAGATGCACAAGGGTGGTCGGGTTGTCCGGCCACCCTTTTTTAATGGGCTAAGCAGGTGCGTTTTATTGCAGGGGGCTTGCTTCACGGGCCATTTGTTCGTCAAATTGAGCCGTCCGCGCTTTTGCGACGTAGGGGTTTGGACGGAGCCGCTAATATGAACTTACTGTTACGACGTGCGCTGCGCGGGGAACGCGGTGCCGCTTGTTTGGAGGAATGTCATGAAAAAGAAGCTGCTGCTTGCGCCCTTGATGGCTGCCCTGGTCGCGTGCGTGGTTTTGCTTTCCGGCTGCGGAGGGCCTTCGGTGGAGGAGCTCATCACCAACGACCTTACGAGCCAGTTCGACGAGATCAAGAACGGCGGCGATGACTTCCTCTCCGGTCTGGAAAAGGCTTCGGGCGACGAGTTTGAGCAGCTGGGCATCGATCCCAAGGAGTACGCCAAGAGCTATCTCGAGGGTTTTGACTACAAGATCGGTGATGTGACGGTTGACGAGGACAAGGGTACTGCGACCGCCGAGGTCACCATCACCTGCAAGTCCATGAACAAAATCGTCGAAGATTTCGCCACCCAGTATCAGGAGAAGGTCGCCGCACTCGATACGACGCCTTCCGAGGACGACCTGTACAAGATGGCCGGTCAGGTGATGGTCGACGTGACCAAGGCCGCTAAGACCAAGGACACCAAGGTCACCTTTAAGTATTCCGCCAACGAGGATAACGAGTGGTCTGCCGACGATTCCGCAACCACCGAGATGATGAATGCGATGATGAGCTAGGGGATTACGCGGTAGTTCGTTACGGCGTTTTACCAAACGCCGTAACTGCTCGACGCTGCAAACCCGCCAGAGCGGCAATCTGCCTTTCAACTTCGGCGGCATGACCAGAAGGTCAATGCCGCCTTGTTTCAAGGCACCTTGCTCGCTCTGGCGGGTTTTCGCTGTCGTTGCCAAAACAGAGGCGTTCCCTTGGCTGGCTTAAAGTGGCGCTTGTACCCGTGGCGTTGCCATCGCTGCCGAAGGTGGCAGTCGGGGACATTTCTTTGTTGCGGGGGCAGCTAAAAGAGTTCCGTCCCACATTAGCTGCCCGTGGGAGGGATGAGCGGTTACTCGCCCAGGATCAACGCTGCAAGCTCGTCTTGGGTGTCCACCACGTAGTCGGCGCCGGCGGCTTCCAGCTCTGCGCGGCCGCGGAAGCCCCAGCTGACGCCCGCGCTCTTAAGGCCGGCGTTGTGGCCGGTCAGGATATCGACATTGGAATCGCCCACATAGAGCGTGGTTGCCGGATCAGCACCCAGCTCCTCCATCACATGCAGCGTGACGGGTGCTTCGGGCTTAGGCGGAAACGCATCGACACGGCCCTGTACCAGCGCAAAGCGCTCGGAACCAAAATACTTTTCGATAAGCGGAGCCGCCGAGACGTGGTCCTTGTTAGTGAGCACGGCAAGCTGCACACCCGCGGCGCGCAGGCGGTCGAGCATCTCGATCGTGCCGGCATAGGGGGCGGTGTGGTCCTCCTTGTGCTCGCCGTAATAAGCCCTAAACTCGGCGAGCGTCTGCTCAAACATACGGCCGTCGCCTGCGTACTCGGCAGGCATAAAGCGCTCAACCAGCTTGAGCATGCCGTTTCCCACCTTGTAGCGGTACTCGTCAACGGCAAACGTGGGCCAGCCGTGCGTCTCGCAGGTATGGTTGCCGGCGGCCGCCAGGTCCTCGAGCGTGTTGAGGATGGTGCCGTCCAGGTCAAAGATTACATGGGAAAAAGCTGCTGCCATGAAAGCTCCCGTCATTGGGTTTCAAAACGCACCTCATAATACTGGGCTTCCGCGTTGGGCGTGCTTGGAATCTGAACATCTTCAGGGATATCGGGTCACATCGCGCCGACCGTGCGGTTCCACCCTAGCAAATTCTCGGCAGCTGCTCTCCCACGAGCATGTCGAGAATGCGGGTCGAGCCCCAGCCGGTGCGCACGCGCACGGCGGGACGGGCGCCCTCGGTAAGTGGCAACACGCGACCGATGATGGCGGCATTCTCGCCGTAGCGCGCGGCGCGCATGGCGGTTAGCGCGGCATCGGCTTGCTCGGCCGGCACCACGGCAACCATCTTGCCCTCGTTTGCTACCTGCAGCACATCGTAGCCGAGCATCTCGCAGGCGGCCTGCACGTCGGGACGCACGGGCACGGCATCCTCGTCAACCTCCATGGCAACACCGCTGGCCTGGGCAAACTCGTTGAGTGTGGACGCCAGGCCACCACGCGTGGGGTCGCGAAAGCAACGCGTGCCGGGTGCTGCGGCCAAAACGTCGGCAATCAGGTGGTTGAGCGGTGCGGCATCGCTTTTGATCGTGCTTGAAAACGCCAAGCCCTCGCGCTGGCTCATGATGGCGATACCGTGGTCGCCGAGTGTGCCCGACACCAGGATGGCATCGCCGGGCTGGCAGTTGGCACCGCTGAGCGCCACGCCCGCGGGCACTTCGCCCACGCCGGCGGTATTGATGTAGACGCCGTCGGCCCCGCCGCGCTCGACCACCTTGGTGTCGCCGGTGATGATTTTGACGCCTGCCTCGCGCGCCGTCTCGGCCATGGTCTGCACAATCTGGCGCAGTTTATCCATGGGATAGCCCTCTTCGAGGATAAAGCCGCACGACAGGTAGCGCACGTTGGCGCCCGAGGTCGCGACATCGTTGACGGTTCCGCACACGGCAAGGCGGCCGATGTTGCCACCGGGGAAGAACTGCGGCGAGACTACAAAGCTGTCGGTCGACATAGCGACGCGCCCGCTCGCGGGCAGCGCGGCGACGCCGGCGTCGTTGCCTTCGAGCAGCTCGGGCGACCCAAAGGCATCCAAAAAGACCTCATCGATGATGCGTTTCATCATCTGACCGCCAGAGCCGTGGCCCAACAGGACGGTGCTATCGGTGATGCTATGGGACATATCCAAAACTCCAATCGTGGGTGGTGCCAGTGTGCGGGTGCGTTCGGGCTAGTCGCGATAACGGTAGTGTGCCGCGCAGCTGCCCTCGGAGCTCACCATGCACGGTCCGACGGGGTGCTCGGGCGTGCAAGTGCGGCCAAAGAGCGGACAGCTGCTCGGCGTAATGGCCCCGCGCAGCACGTCGCCGCAGCGACACCCACGCGGCTCGACCGTCGCCTCAACGGGCACGTCAAAGCGAGCGCGGGCATCAAAGCGCGAGAACTCGGGGCGGATGGAAAGGCCCGAGTTAGTAATCGGCCCCAGCCCGCGCCACGTGGTGTCGCATGGCTCAAACACCTGCTCGACCAGCTGGCGCGCTACGGGGTTGCCGTCTGCGTTGACGCCACGGCGGTAGGCGTTGTCAATCGCGGGCCTGTCCTCGACAACCATCTGGACCAGCATGCAGATGCCCTGCAGGATATCGACCGGTTCAAATCCCGTGACCACGCCCGGGGTATCGAACTCGTCGACCAAAAAGCCAAAGGGCGCCAAGCCCGTGATGGTGGCGACGTGGCCCGGCAGGATAAAGCCGTCGATGGCGGTCTCGGGGTCGTTGGCGATGGCGCGCAACGCCGGCGGCGTGGTCTTGTGGGCGCAATAGACCGAAAAGTTCAAAAGCCCGCGCGCATCTGCCTCCAGGATGGCGGCGGCGATGGTGGGCGTTGTGGTCTCAAAGCCCACACCCATAAAGATGACCGGGCGGTCGGGGTTTTGCTCGGCAACGTCGAGCGCGTCGAGCGGGGAGTAGACGATGCGGATGTCGCGCCCTGCCGCCTTTTGCGCGGCGAGCGAGGTGGACGATCCGGGCACGCGCATCATGTCGCCAAAGGTGGTGATGATGGCGCCGTCTATGTTGGCGAGCGCGATCGCGTGGTCGATGTCGCGGTTGGCGGTGACGCAGACGGGGCAGCCCGGGCCGCTCAGCAGCTTGAGCCCGGCCGGCATAATGGAGCGAAAGCCATAGCGCCCGATGCTCACGGTATGCGTGCCGCAGACTTCCATAAGGTTGATGGTGCGGTCGCCGACAAGCTCATGAATGCGCTCGATGAGCTCGCGAGCCAGCTTGGGATCGCGGAATGCCGAGAAATCGATACCGGAGCGCGCCGGCTGCTCGGGCGCCACTAGTAAGCCTCCGCCGGGTTGGTGGTCAGCTGGTCTTCTTCGACCAGCTCGGACATGGCATTAACAAGCTCGAGCGTTTCCTGTGCTTCCTGCTCGTCGACAATCTGGATGCCAAAGCCGGCGTGTACGAGAATATAGTCGCCAACCTGCGCCGTCGGCACGAGTCTCAGCGACACGGGGCGCTCGATGCCCATCATGTCGACGGTGGCCTTGAGGTCGTCGTCGCGTTTGACTACTTTGCCGGGAACGGCCAGGCACATATTGTTCCCCTTTTATACGCTTTGCGCTGGATAGGCGCTTGATAATCCATCAGTTGATGGTAGCGCTCACGGGGTTTGCGGGCAAACGCGTTACGCCTGTGAGACGGCTGGGCACAGCGGCGTGCGAGGGTGAGCTACTGCGATGCAATCTGCGCAAGACGAGCGCTTGCGACTGCTGCCTGACCGTAGGCGATGCAGCCGTCGTTAACGGGCACGGTTTGGGGAACCAAGACCGTAAGGCCTGCGTCTTTAAGCTCGCGGGTGAGGAGCTGAAGCAAAAGTTGGTTCATGAACACGCCGCCCGAGAGCGAGACGGTGTCGAGGCCTTCACGGGCGCAGATCTCGCTTGCGATGTGGGTCGTAGCGTGCGTAATGGCGATGTGAAACCCGAGGGCGAGCCTGTCGGCCGGCGCGCCTGCCTCGATTCCATTCCGAAGAGCTTCGATGAGCGGTTGGGGGCCCACGACGGGGGAGTCGTCGGCAGACGTGAATACGCCTGCATGATTGCCGTCGAGATGAACGGTCTTACCGCCGACCGCGCGCCAGGCGGCGGCCTCAAGCTCGATGGCGGGTTCACCCTCGTAGGTCGCCTGGCCGCAAATGCCCAGGATCGCTGCTGCGGCATCAAACAAGCGACCCATACTGCTGGTGCGCGGGCTGTTGATGCCACGTTCGATCATCGTTGCCGTCACGCTACGTGTTTGCTCGTCTAGGCCGCCCAAGAGTCGCTCGGCCCCCTGGTGTTCAAGCAGGCCGAGCTCGCTGAGCAGAGCAAAGGCGTTGCGGCGGGCGTCACGCACGGAGGCCGCCCCGCCGGGGAGTGCCCAAGTGCGCAAATGCGCGGCGCGCTCAAAGCCGCCAAGGCTGGCAACAAGAAACTCGCCGCCCCAAATGGTCCCATCGGTGCCGGCGCCGGTGCCGTCAAAGGCGATGCCAAGGACGCGCGCGTCGGTTGTAAGCTGGCCCGCGGCGATAGCCTCGGCCATTACACTCGCGATATGCGCATGATGGTGCTGCACCTCAACGAGCGGCAGATTGCATTTTCGCGCCTGCTCGCGCGCCCACTGGCTCGATAGATAGCTGGGGTGTAGATCGCAGGCCAAGGCGGCAGGCGCCAGGTCAAAGAGATTTTCCAGACGTGAGCGCGCGGCGCTCCAAGCATCGAAGGTCGCCCCGTTTTCGACATCGCCGATATGCTGCGACACAAAGCAGGCCACATGGCCGTCCGAGTTCATGCGCGTGAGTGCAATCGTGGCTTTTTGCTGCGGACCGCAGGCGAGCACGCAGGGCGTGGTGCCGTCGAGCGCCGGCAACGACAGCGGCTGCGGCGCATATCCGCGTGCGCGACGCACGGGCATGACGTCGCCGTCGACCACGCGTACCACGGAGTCGTCGTAGCGCGACAGAATCGCGCGGTCGTTACCGAGCAGCGCATCGGCGATGCCGGCGGCAACAAGGTGCTCCCATGCAAGGGCATCGTCGGTCTCGATGGGCTCTTCGCTCAGGTTTCCGCTGGTCATGACGATTGCGTGCATACCGTGCGCTGCAGCCGCGGCGAGCAGCAAATGTTGAAGTGGGGTGTAGGGGAGCATGACGCCGAGCTCGGGTAAGTCGTGCGCGACAGACGGTGCCAGCTCAGGGGCGTCGGGGGAGCCGTGGCCGTCGTTGCCGGCTGCGCGACGACGAAGCAGTACGATGGGACGAACGCTGCCGGCCAGCAGGTCGCGCTCAACGTCATCGATGTGACACAGGCGCTCGGCGTCGGCAAGGCCGCGCACCATAACGGCAAGTGGCTTGTTGCTGCGACGCTTGCGACGGCGCAACTCGCACACCGCCTGTTCGTTGGCGGCGTCGCAGGCTAGGTGGAACCCACCGAGACCCTTGATGGCGACGATGCCGCCGCCTGCCAGTAGCTCGACGCAGCGTTCGATGATGGCATCGCTGGCCTCGCGCGCGGAGCCGACGGCTGGTGTTGCGTCGACACCCGCTGGCACAACGTCGCGATTGGCTTCACGCCACGTAATATGCGGTCCGCAATCAAAGCAGGCATCGGGCTGCGCGTGAAACCGCCGATCGAGTGGGTCGGCATACTCCGCGGCGCAGGTGGGGCACATGGGAAAGCGATCCATCGAGGTGGCCGCTCGGTCATAGGGCAGCGAGCGAATGATGGTAAAGCGCGGTCCGCAATTGGTGCAGTTGATAAAGGGATAGTGAAAGCGTCGGTCGGCGGGGTCGAACAGCTCACGCAGGCAGTCGTCGCACGTGGCGATGTCGGGCGAGATGAGCGTCGTGTGGGCGGTTTGATCCTGCGACGCCACAATGCGAAAGCCCTGCTCGTTAGCGGCGTCCCAGTCGCCGGGTGCTAGGTCCATAAGCTCGACATGCTCCACGCGAGACGCCGCAGGCGCATGCTCGGAAAGCGCGGCGATAAATTCGTCAAGCGACTCGCTTTGAGCGTGTGCCTCGATATGCACGCCATCGCCCGCGTTGAGTACCCAGCCGCAAATGCCGTGCGCCATGGCCTCGCGATACACAAACGGTCGCATGCCGACGCCCTGCACAATGCCCGTTACATGGATATGCGCATGTCGCATGCGACCCTCCTTCATTGAAATGTGTGCCGTTACAGCCCCAGACTCTGCTTGGTGGCGGCGCAGGTGAGCTCGCCGTGTTTAACGCCGCGCAGGCCCAGCAGGCGGTCTGCCAGTTCGTAGACGCGCTCGCCGCGACCCTTAAGCGCCAGAATCTCCAAGCAGTTGTGATGGTCCAGGTGCACATGCATGGTCGATACAATCTCGTCGGTGTAGTCGTGCTGCACCTCGTCCAGGCGGCGCGTCAGATCGCCGGTGTGATGGTCGTAAATCATGGTGAGCGATCCGATGACCTGCTCGTCGGGCGTTCGCATCTGCTCCTTGGCAATCGAGGCGCGAATCAGGTCGCGTACAGCTTCGGAGCGGTTGGCCACGTCACCGCGGCGCGCGATTTGCTCGTCAAAGCGGCGCAGCAGGTCGTCTGGCGCGGTGACCGAAAAACGGACCAGCTCGGAGGCGGAGCCACTGCAACGGCAGCCCGCGTCGCCGGTCGGCCCGTGCGGATGCTCGTGTCCGTGATCGCAGGTGTGCTCGTGCTCGGTCACGCTACACCAGCTTTACGGAGCCAACGGAGTTATGGTCAGCCTCGATGGCCTCCTCGTAGCCCTCGAGTGCGTCGTGGGCCTCGTGGAGCGCCGCCATGGCGGCCTCGAGCTTGGCGCCAATACGCTCCATGTCAAAGTTCTCGGTCGCGTGCAGCAGCTGATGGCTCCACTCGTGGGCGAGCTCGATGGTGTCGTCGACCTGCTTGACGCTCATGGCAAGCTGGCTCATGTTCATTCCGACATCATGCATGGAAAGTCTCCTTTTGTACGGGTCTATTCAGTGGTTCAGATTCTACTACGCCCGCTTTGCGCATCGCCGCATAAGAAAACGGGTGCGAGTCCGTCCGACCCGCACCCGTTCACTGGGGGCTGTTTGTGATTACCATACTATCCGTGGTCGCGGGCGCAGCACCCGGCTCTCCGGTGAGCGGCGCAAAACCGCTCATGGACGGCAGCACATGACCGGCGTATTACAGGTGCTTCTCAAGCAGCGCCTGCAGTCTGGCCTTGGGCAGCGCGCCAACGGAGCGGTCGATTTCCTCGCCGTTCTTAAAGACAACCAGCGTGGGGATGCTCATAACGCCAAACTTCATGGCCAGGTCCTGATTGTCGTCAACGTTGCATTTGGCGACGGCAAGCTTGCCGGCCAGCTCGTCGGCCACTTCGTCAACGATGGGCGAGAGCGAACGGCAGGGACCGCACCACGGTGCCCAAAAATCAACCAGCACGGGAAGGCTGCCGTTAACGACGGAATCGAAGTTCTCGGGGGTAATCTGCTTAATGTCAGCCATGGTGACCTCCATAGTGCGACGCGGCTCGGCCGCGTAAAACTCAGTACGACCGTGCTTATACCCAACGGCCCGCAATGCAACCACTCGCGGTCGGCTCTTTTATATAATGGTGGGCACGTAAACGATTGGAGAGCGCATGTCCACGTCACAAAGCCAGAAAAAAGAAGCCATCGCCCAGGCGACCGAGCAGGAGCTCGCATCGCTCGCGGGTCGCGGCGTGCGTATCGCAGGCAACGCGTGCTCGCCGATTGTGCTGGTAAAAGGTGATTTAGACGATGCCGAGCGTGCGGGCGGCGAGCTGGCTGCCGGTCCGGACGGTGCCGCGCTGCGCAAGGCGCTCGGTGCCATCGGCTACGCGCCAGAGGATTTTTGCGTGCTGGCAAGTGTTGCCGGCGCGGGCGATGGGGCGGTCGCGACGGGCGAGGGCCTGCCGTGCGAGCTGTTCCGCGAGGCGCTCGAGGCCTTGGACCCCGAGGCGGTCCTGCTGTTGGACGATCGCGCGGCCGATACCATGCGCGAGACCTATGCCGACATGCTCGTGGCAATCGACGACTTTGATACCGCTATGCTCAAGCCCGGCTTGGTCGCTCATGTGCAGGGTCGTCGCGTGCTCGCGCTCGACGGTTTCGAGGCGGCGCTCACTGACAAAGCCGCCAAACAACGTATGTGGGCATACATCAAGCAGCTGACCCCGGCAGCCGCGCCGCTGTAGCGGACTGGCACCGGCAAGGCGGCCCTGACGGGTCGAGCGCGGCGCCGGCTTGTCGCGCCCTTACATCACGGCGCGCAGCTCAAACCGGTCGCCGTTGATGCGGAACTGGCAGTTGCCGTTCATGCGCTCGACGGCAAGCTTAATGCTCTTGGTTCCAAAGCCGTGTCCGGTGTGCCCGGCTACGGGCATGCCGTCGACCATGCGCGGCGGGCGCCCAAACGTGTTGGAGACCAAAAGGAGCAGTTGACCGTCCTCGCAACGCAGGTCCAGATCGACAAATCGCTTGCCCTGGGGAGCGGCGCTTGCGGCGACGATGGCATTGTCCAGGGCGTTAGAGAGCACGCTAAACAGATCGACGTCGGCTACGTGGACGCTCTCGGGCACGGCGGCGCGCAAATCGGCGGTGATGCCGTTTCGGTTGATATCGGAGCTAAATGACGAAAGCACGATATTGACCGTGTCGTTGGCGCAGTAGCGGCGCACAGCGGTGCGGTCGTTTGTCTCGCAGAGCTCGTCGATGCGCTCGAGCGCCTCATCGATGTGGCCCTCCTCGATCAAAGCCGCAAGGCCGCGCAGGAAGTGCCGCATGTCATGGCGGAGGACCGAAAGCTCACGTCCAGATTGGCGCCAAGCCTCGAGCTCTTTGATAGCCGCGCTGTCGCGGGTCGCGAGCATCCAACGCTCGCGCTCGGCGATTTCCTTCGCCTCGTATTCACGCAGATACACAGCAAGAAACATAAGGTAGAACGCGCAAAGCGCAAACGCCAAAAACTCAACCGTCACCACGGAACCCGAGTGGAAGAGCGTGGTGTAGAACTAGGTGGACTACTAATAAATAAAAAAAAATAGCGGCAGGATGAGCAGAATCTCGAGCTCGGTAGGGCTTTTGACCGCCAGGCGCGGACCGATGTCGCTTGCCCAATGCAGCAGGATCGCAAAGACGACGGCTGTGGTGATAATGCGTGCCACGTAGTACGCGATTTGCGAGTCGGTGGCGGCGAGCGCGGCGATGCCCATCCAGTTGCTGAACTGGCAGCTCAGATAAGCACTGGTGACGCCCAGCATAGCGAGCAGCGGGCTCAGGCGATAGCGCGCGCACAGATAGATGACGAGCGGCAGATGCACGACGAGCGGATATACCTGACGGGCGAAAAGCTCGCCGCCGACGGCATTGGCGAGGCCGAATGTGCATCCGGTTACGGCGCTGACCATCACCAGCTCAAGCGCATGACGCCGGTTGATCTCGATGCCGCAGAGCGCCGCCGAGGCAAAAACGCCAAAAAGCAGGGTCGTTGCGTGGTGGATGGCCCAAAGTATCATCTCGGCCGTGGGGAGCATTAGCGCCCCCCGCCCTCGAACCGTGCCGCAAAGTAGGCATCCTGGAAACCCTGCTTGCAGCTGCGCGCCAGCGGGATGCAAGCGCCCGATCGCATGACGATATCCGTACGGTTGAAGTGGTCGATATTGCGCAGGTTGACCTGGTAGCTGCGGTGGCATTTAAAGAAGCTCGCGTTTTTGGCTAGCTGGTCCTCGATGTTGCGGAACGGCTCGAGCGCCTCGATATCGCGTCCGTCGCGCAGGTGGAAAACCACGTGCTTGTTGCGTGCCTCGGCATATTCGATATCGGACAGGCGCAGGGCGTGGTAGCCAAAGGACGTTTTGATCACGAGCTCGTCGGTCGCCGACGGGCGCATGCTCGAAAGCTCGTCGAGCAGTTGCGCCAGGCGTTCGTACGCTACGGGCTTGAGCAGGTAGTCGAAGGCGCGGACCTCATAGGACTCCAGCGCGAACTCGGGCGACGAGGTGAGAAACACCAGGCGCACGGCGGTATCGGCCTGGCGCAATTCGCGCGCGGTGTCCATGCCGTTGACGAGCGGCATGATCATGTCGAGCAGAATGATGTCGGCGCGCGATGCGGCATGGCGGGCCAGCAGGTCCTCGCCGCACGTGACGAGCGCAACGTCGACCGTCGTGCCCGTCTCGGTCGACCAGCGGTCGATCATCCGGTGCAGTCTATCTAGAAAAGCGACGTCGTCGTCGCAGGCGATAATCTTGAGCATTCGGGCCCCCTTAGTAGTTCGATTTTGCCACATTGGGTGCGGACCGCTCGCGAAGGCGTGTCCCATTTGCGCCCCACGGCGTGCAACTCGCGCCAAGCGGCGGGGCGTTAGAAAGTGCAGCAGCAAAATAATCCGTGGATAAACATGTCCACAGATGCCGGCGGTCGGACGGGGAATCATGCCGGCCGCCGGCGCCAAGCGATAACGAGCATTGCGAAAGCATAGGGGTAAGGGGAGCTGTGATGAGGGAGAAGAAGATGGGGATGCGCAGACTTGCTGCTTGCGTGCTGGCCGCAGCGCTGGCGCTTGGGGGTGCGGCGACGACGCTCGCCACGCCTACGGTAGCGGAGGCGTATCCGTCCGCCGCGATCAAACCGAAACACCTGAAAAGCGAGCTTTCGTATGGCGAAAGTGATGTAATCCAACTTTCCGGCGGCAAAGACTATCGGTTTGCCGGCACGGTTGATATCGACCACTATGAGGTCGAGGGCGGCACCAAGGAGAATCCGACCCGCCTATATTTCACCGATAGCTCGTCTCTGGGCGGTCCGCTGACCGTTAAGCGCGACCTTACGTATTCGCAGCACCCCCTCTTTGTGCTTAAGGGCGGTTATGTCGAGTTCATCGGCGATTCAGGCACCTCGACCGAGGTCCGCTGCGATGGAAAAACGTTTTTGAGCGATAGCAACGATTACGAAGCGCGTGGAGGTGTCGATAAGCCGAATACGGGCAAGAGCCTCAACCTTTCCGTGAAAAACCTCAAGCTTGTTTCAAGGACCGATAACAAAGATACCGTTCGGGCAATCACGCTCTATGGAACTATGGGTGCGGGGGAGACGGCCAGCTTCACGAACGTGAATGTCAGCGGTTGGAAATGCTGCAAGAACAACGCATTCAAGGTTGACCAGGGTAATGAAATTTACGAAGCCTCGCCGGCGCCTGTGACTATCAGAGGCAGCCAGGTCGCGGTGG
Source organism: uncultured Collinsella sp. (assembly GCA_900552735.1). Taxonomy (GTDB): domain Bacteria; phylum Actinomycetota; class Coriobacteriia; order Coriobacteriales; family Coriobacteriaceae; genus Collinsella. Next base: position 12,299 of record USBA01000012.1, read on the forward strand.
ATGCAGCGTTTGTCAACTGCACGTTTAAAAACAATAGTGATGACTGCGTCGGCGCCTTGAGCGTGGTCGGGCGGTCGAAGACTCCAAAAGTTACGTTGAACGGCTGTACGTTCGAAAACAACAGTCAAGGAATGATTGCATGCGACGAGATGAAGGTTGAGAGCGGTCATGTGCATGCGGGCAATATTGGCGTCAAAAATGCCATAGTTGCTCTGAATAACTGCAGCATTCGTTCAACAAATAACGCGTCATGGAATGGACCCTGCTCTTATATGTTCAGGGTGTGGGATATTCAATATCAGATGCACATGACGAGTGCCATTGCGGTGGCAAAGGATGCGTCGTGCACCATAAACGGTACGGTTATCGACGATTCGTTCGTGTTCCCCTCTGATTATTTCAACGGTCGCGACATAAGCGGTCAGGACGAGAAGCGCTGCGCAATTTATGCCCTTGGTTCTGTGACGCTCGCCGGCAACACGAAGGTCACTACGGCCAAGGCGAAGGGCGTCGACGCATCCGATGTCAGTGGCAATGGCAAGATTCACGTCGATAAGTCTTTCACGGGCGAAGCCGTCCTGTCTGTCGACGATACCAAGTTCGATCCCGAGTCCAATAAGCAGTACTACTACTATGATTATGTGAACCTTGGCACGAGCGATCTTTCGCAGGAGGATCTCGCGAGCAGGCTCAAGCTTGCCAACGCCGACCTTGCATACGACGTTGCCGGTGGCGAGGTCAAGGTCATCCATCGCAAGCACGAGCACGAGTGGACCTATTCCGCCAACAAGGATGGGTACAGCATCGCGGCTACGTGCAACGGACAGTATGAGACCTCACACTGTGTCTACTCCAGGGACGGCGAGACGATCTCGCTGATGTCGTCCAAGAGAGGCGACCTGAGCTTTACCTACAACGGCAAACAGCGCGACGCCGCGCTTGCTACGACTAAGCCGTCTCAAAAGGACAACGCTGTGGCCCAGGGCAAGGTAAAGATTGTGAGCGCACGCTTTTACCGTTGCGCTGATGAGAATGACACCGTGGGCATCGAGATGGAAGGGTCGCAGCCGTGCGATGCGGGCACCTATCGCGTGGTGGCGACGGTTGCCGTCGAGGGGCAGAACGATGTTACGCTCGAGCGCGTGTTCAAGATCAACCCTGCCTCGCTTGCGGAGAAGGACTCCAACCGCAAGGATCTTTGCAAGGTCGAAATCATTGGCTACGACAAGCTGAAGGATAACGTCAGGTTCAGCAACGGTGACGTGCTCAACGACGTTCCGTCTTATAAGTGGACGGGTGAGGAGATAACGCCTCGCATTAAGGTGACGTATAAGCTTGGTGACGAATGGATTGAGCTTAAAGAGGGCGTCGATTTCGAACGCCTCGCTTGGGGCGAATCGGTTTCGGAGAAAGATCCAGGTGCGTACCGGAGCCAGCTCTGGGGCCTGGGAAACTTCGCATCCTACGAGTCAATTTACTCCTGCAAGTTTTTCTACTGGAGCATCTACGGCACGCAGTTCGAGAATGTTCAGGCCAAGGGCTTTGACGGCACCTATGATGGCAAGGCTCACTCGCCGTCGGTGACGGTCGACAACGCCCCCGAGGGCATGCAGATCGAATATAGCGTCGATGGTGGCTTGCTGTACGAAGACCGAATCCCCTCCTATACCAATGTCACGCGCGATGTCTACGACAACGTGTGTGCCGAGACAATTAAGTACCGTATTACCGCACCCGACTACGTGCCGGTGGAGGGCGAGCTTAAGATTAAGATCGCTCCCGCCGAGCAGGCCGCTCCCAAGGACGTCAAGACGACGGCCACGACCGGGCATGCCTTGGCGGATGGCAGCATCGACGGGATTGATAACACCTACGAGTGGAAAGCCGAGGTTGCCAGCGACTATCAGCGGATTGCCGAAGGCGAGACGTCGGTTAAGGGCCTCGCCGCTGGCAAATACAGCGTTCGCCTTAAGGCCGACCGTAACCACAACGCCTCCGAGGCCCTGACGGTTGAGGTCAAGGACGGCCCTAAGAAGGCCGACGGTAGCGGTTGGAAGCACGACGACGCCGAACACTGGAACACCTGCACCTGTGGCAAGGAGGACGTTGACCGCGCAAAGCATGACTTTGAGTGGGTCGTCGACCAGGCCGCTACGGCTGATAAGCCCGGTTCTAAGCATGAGCACTGCAAGACGTGCGGCTACGAGCGCGAGTCTGTCGAGATCCCCGCCTTCGGCATCAAGGGCTACTCGGGCACCTACGATGGCGAGTGGCACGGCGTGACGGTTGACACCGAGACTGTTGCATCTATTAAGTATCGCGAGAAGGGCGAGAAGAAGTGGAGTGACGAGTCTCCGCTCATCTGCGATGCCGGTACCAAGACCGTCGAGTTTGAGGCGATCCTTACGTCTGGGGACATCTGCAAGGGCGAGGTCGAGCTTAAGGTCGATCCCCGTCCGGTGACGGTGAAGCCCAAGGACGCTTCGAAGATGTACGGTCTCGACGATCCAACCTTTGAGCTCGAAGCCGTCGAGGGCTCGATTGTTCAGGGCCACCCGCTTTCTTGGTTCAAGATCCACCGTGAGGCTGGCGAGAACGTGGGCGCCTATACGCTGACGATCGAGGAAAGCAAGGTCGGCGACAAGTGGGACAAGATCCAGCGGGCGAACTATGCTCCGACGCTCCAGACCGGCACGTTCGAGATCGCCAAGCGCCAGATTGGTGTTGGCTGGACGGTCGGAACGTATACCTATAACGGCAAGCCTCAGGGCCCCAAGGTCACGGTCAGCAATGTTGCCGAGGGCGACGAGGGTAAGGTTTCCTATGAGGTTGAGAACGCGACGGGCATCGATGCCGGTAGCTATCCGGCAAAGGTGACGGGCCTCGTCGGTGACCCCGAGGTCATCAAGAACTATGCCCTTCCTACCGAAAACCTTGAGTATACCTACACGATTTATAAGGCCGAGCAGGAGAAGCCCCAGGGCCTGAAGGCTACCGCCGAAACCATCCGTGGCAAGTGCGACGGCAAGATTGAAGGCGCGCACGGCGGCGTCGCCTACCGCCTGTTCCGCACCGAAGCCGGGGACGCCGATGGTGAGACCACGGTTTCCGAAGACGGTAAGATTGAGAATCTTGCCGCTGGCGACTACCAGGTCTGGTATGCCGAGACCGATAATTACATGCCGTCCACGCCTGTGGAAGTGCATGTCGGCAAGGGCAAGTACCTGAACGTCAGTCTTTCCGAGAAAAATGACGCCTGCTCGATAGTGTGGCATAGCCCGAACAGGCTGCAGTGGCACGAAAGCGTAGAGTTCTCGGTTAAGATCTCCGATGGCTACTACGCGGGCGACGACTTTGCCGTCAAGGCGAACGGCGTGGTTCTCGAGAAGAACGAGGGCGGAAGGTTCGCCCTGAGCAATGTCGAGGAGAATACCGCCATCACGGTCGAGGGCGTGCGCAAGCACGAGGCCGTGAACGATAAGTGGCTCTCCGACGATAACGCGCACTGGCATCAGTGCACCTGCGGCGAGAAGATCGATGAGACTTCGCACGCCTTTGAGTGGGCCATCGACAAGGCGCCCACGGCAACCGAGGCTGGCTTCAAGCATCAGCAGTGCACAGTCTGTGGACATGCGTTGCCTGCAGTCGAGATTCCGGCTGCCGCTATTGTTGGCTATTCCGATGAGTACGACGGTGCGTATCACGCGGTCGATGCGACGAGCCTGCCCGAGGGCGCAACGGCCCAGTACAGCACCGACGGCAAGAACTGGTCCCCCGAGGCCCCCAAGATCAAGGACGTTGGCACGTTGACCGTTGCTTACAAGGTGACGATTGACGGTGCGACCGCCGAGGGTGAGGTTACGCTCGAGGTCAAGCCACGCGCGATCACGGTTGCGGCCGATGCCTCCTCCAAGACGTACGGCGAGGCCGACCCCGTGTTTACGTGGACGATCACATCCGGCGAGCTTGTCGAGGGCGAGAGCCTCCAGGGTATTGAGATCGAGCGCGAAGATGACGACAACGTGCGCGAGGGCGGCTATGCTCTGCAGCTGACGCAGCCCGAGGGTGCAAACCCCAACTACAGCATCACGTTCGTCGACGGCATGTTCACCATCAACCAGCGTCTGCTCACTGTGACGTGGGGCACCACCGAGTTCACCTATGACGGCAAGGAGCACTGCCCTGTGGCCACGCTCGGCAATGTTGTCGGCAATGATGACCTCGGCGCGACCGTTGAGGGCTCCCAGACCGAGGTCGGCACCTCTTATAAGGCGACCCTCGCCGAGCTGACGGGCAAGGCTGCTGGCAACTACGTGCTGCCCGCCGATGGCTTGACCTGCGAGTTCTCCATCAAGAACGCCGCGCAGTACGCGCCGGTGGTCCAGGCCACCGCCGAGACCGTGAGCGGCAAGAAGGACGGCAAGATCACGGGCGTCGACGCTACCATGGAGTGGCGCGCCAAGGGCGCTGCCGAGTACCAGGCCGTGGGCGAGGGCGTGACCGAGCTTAAGGATCTCGCCGCCGGCGTGTACGAGGTGTGCTATCAGGCCAAGGCCAACTACGACGCGTCTTCCGTCACCGAGGTCACCGTGGCTACCGGTCGCAAGCTCGTCGTGACGCTGCCGAGCAACCAGGTTGGCTACACGCTCACCGCGACGGCAACCGAGCTCGACTGGCACGGTTCCGCAACGCTTACCATGAGTATCGACGGCGCGTACTTTACGAGCAAGGACTACACCGTCAAGGTCGACGGTAAGGTCGTTAAGCTTTCCGACGACGGCACCTATGAGCTCAAGGACGTCGAGGGCGATGTGAACGTGACGGTCGAGGGCGTGCTCAAGCACGAGCCCGACGGCTCCGGCTGGGCACACGACGCCAAGAACCACTGGCATATCTGCCGCTGCGGCGAGGTCCTCGACAAGGCCGAGCATACCTTTAAGTGGGTTGTCGACAAGCCGGCGACCGTTGAGGCCAAGGGAGAGAGGCATGAGGAGTGCACCGTCTGCGGCGAGAAGGGCAAGACCGAGGAGATCGCGATTCTGAAGCCCGAGATCATCGACGGTAAGGGTCAGACGATGGTGGTCGAGGCCGCTAAGGACCTGAGCTTCCGCTCGAACGCGCCGATCAAGTACTTCCAGAAGGTGCTGGTTGACGATAAGGAGGTCGCGGCCGAGAACTACGTGCTCACCGAGGGCTCTACGATCGTGACGCTCAAGGCGAGCTTCCTGAAGACGCTCGGCGTGGGCGAGCACAAGCTGAGCGTGGTTTCGACCACGGGCACGGCCGAGACGACCTTTACCGTTGCCGAGGCTGCCAAGCCCGCTCCTGGTCAGACCACCACGACTACTACGACCACGACCACGACTTCCAAGCCTAAGAAGAAGGCTAGCAAGGAGACGTTGCCTCAGTCCGGCGATAGCGCGTACGCCATGGCTGGTGCCGTGCTCGCAGCCGGTGTGGCGGCCCTGCTGCTGGCGTGGGCCATGAAGCGCCGCGCTTAACCGCATGCCAGTCCCCAGCGGGTCCGGATCGAGCAATCCGGACCCGCTTTTATGCCCATCGTTTCTTGGGCCAAGGCAAAATGGACCTGCCGCATGATTGAATCTTTATTTCAACTTTACACCTAGGTTTACAGCTGTCTTGTCAGCTGTAAACCTAGGTGTCATACTAAAGCCCCAAGATTCGCCAAAAGAGAGGGGCCTTGATGGCACAGAGCGCGAACATGGATGCGTCGGAGCTTGCACGCGATATCGCGGCCGGCCTAGCATCGGCAACGACGGCAACGGAGCGCGCGGCACTGGTGCCCGCAGAGCTCGTCGAGGCCATTCAGCAACTAAAAACCCAACGTGACGCGGTGATCCTGGCGCACTACTATGTGGCGCCCGAGGTCCAAGCCGTTGCCGATTACGTCGGCGACAGCTTCTACCTGGCAAAGCTCGCCAAGAGCCTGCCGCAGCAGACCATCGTGCTGTGCGGCGTGGAGTTTATGGGCGAGAGCGCCAAGCTGCTCAACCCCACCAAGACCGTGCTGCTGCCCGAGCCGGGTGCGGATTGCCCCATGGCGCACATGGTCAAGCGCGAGACGGTTGACGCGGCGCGCGCCGAGTACGGCGACGACCTTGCCGTGGTCTGCTACGTCAACTCGACGGTCGAGATCAAGAGCTGGAGCGACGTGTGCGTCACCAGCTCCAACGCCGTCAAGATCGTGTCCGAGCTGCCGCAACAACACGTCCTGTTCATTCCCGACCAAAACCTGGGCCGCTTCGTAGCCGAGCAGGTGCCGCAAAAGCACGTTCTGCTCAACAAGGGCTACTGCCCGCGTCATCACATCATCACCGTCGAGCAGATCGTCGACGCGCAGGAAGCGCATCCCGATGCGCTCGTACTGGCGCACCCCGAGTGCAAAGCCGACGTCCTGGCCGAGGCCGACTACATCGGCTCCACCGCCGGCATCATCAAGTATGCCGAGGAGTCGGACGCCAACGAGTTCATCATCGTGACGGTCCGCGGCGTGCTCTACGAGCTCGAGCGCCGCTGCCAGGGCACCGGCAAGAAGTTCTACTTCCCCGCGGTGCAGCCCACCTGCGTCAACATGGATCTCGTCACGCTCGAAAAACTCGTGCACTGCCTGGAGACGGGCGAGGGCGAGGTGCAGATTGGCGTGTCGGATGAGGCCGCCGATCAGGCCAAGCTCACGCTCGACCGCATGCTCGAGTACGCGGCACACTAAGCCAATGTGACATGAGGGACCATCCCTTATGCCACAGTACAAGGGAGAGGATTCCTGTGGAAACCAAGCAATACTCCGACATGGAGTGCGATGTCGTCATTGCCGGCTGCGGCGTGGCAGGCCTATACGCGGCCCTCAATCTGCCGACGAGCACGCGCGTAATCATGCTCTCCAAGGGCGCTGTTGACGAGTGCGATTCGATGCTCGCGCAGGGTGGCATCTGCGTACTGCCCGAAGGCTCTGACTACGATGCCTTCTTTGAGGACACCATGCACGCCGGCCATTACGAGAACCGCCGCGAGAGTGTTGACATCATGATTCGCTCGAGCCGTTCGGTCATCAACGACCTGCTGGCCATGGGCGTGGATTTTGAGCGCAAGGCCGACGGCAGCCTCGACTTTACCCGCGAGGGCGCTCACAGCCGACCGCGCATCGCCTTCCATGCCGATATTACGGGCAAGGAGATTACGACCAAGCTGCTCCAGGCCGTTCGCAAGCTGGATAACGTGCAGATTTTGGAGCACGTGGCCATGACCGACATCCTGACGGGCGAGCGTGACGGCGCCACGGTGTGCACTGGCGTCGTCGCCGTTCCCGTGGACGAGGACAACTCGGTTCGTCCCGCCGACGAACTGGCAAATGCCGCCGGGGGCGTGCATGCCGGCGAGCCGTTTAAGATCCATGCCCGCCACACGCTGTGGGCGACGGGCGGCATCGGCGGCGTATACGACCATTCGACTAACTACCCGCAGCTCACGGGCGATGCCTGCTACATTGCTCAGGAGCATGGCATTAAGATGGAGCACCTGGACTACGTGCAGATTCACCCCACGGGTCTGTTCTCGCCGCAGCCGGGCCGCACCTTCCTGATCAGCGAGAGCTGCCGCGGCGAGGGAGCGATTTTGCTCAATGCCGCCGGTGAGCGCTTTACCGACGAGCTTCAGCCGCGCGATGTGGTCGCCGCCGCTATTCGCGAGCAGATGAAGCAGGACGGCACCGAGCACGAGTGGCTGAGCTTCGCCCCCGTCGAGCGCGACGTAGTGACCGGGCACTTCGCCAACATCCGCGCACGCTGCCTGGAGGACGGCCGCGACATCTTGGACGAGCCCATCCCCGTTACGCCCACGCAGCACTACTTTATGGGCGGCGTGTGGGTCGACAAGGACGGTCGCACCTCGATGCTCGAGCTCTACGCCGCGGGCGAGACGGCCTGCAA
>USBA01000013.1 GCA_900552735.1 uncultured Collinsella sp.
TACAGCCGGCGATATCGTCGGTCAAGCGCTCGTAGACCGCATTGAGGCTTTTTGCAGATGTCAGACCACTCTACTTCGATTTGTCGGCACCATCGGAATGCTCACCGTTGCCGCCCGAAAGCGCATCATAGAGATAGATGTAGTGACCCTTACCGAAATCCTTCTCAAAGCCCTTGCCGGCGTGGTCCCAATACAAAAAGTCCCCGGAGTCGTCGCCTCCACCATAGCCAAGGATGTTATAGGCTAGCGATGCCCAGTTGGGCAGCACCTTTTTGACGGCGGCCGTGTAGAACGAGACGTTGTCGTACATCGAGGTACGGCCCTCGAGCTTGCCGTCATCGATATCTACAAACGTGCAGTCGCGATCGTTGACTGTAATGGTGAGCGGGTTGACCACATCGCCATAGAGCTCGTCGCGCGAATCATCCTGAAGGGCGAAACCGGCTGTCGGCATCCCGCAAAGCGCCGTGACCGCAACGACCACCCAGCACAGGGTCATATGTGCTCCCCGACGCGCTCGTTGCAAATACCTGGTGAGGTTTTTCATCGCAGTCCTCCCGTCAGTTGACAATGTATTGAATCAACGTAAAACGCCGCCGCGTCCACAGGGGTCGCGACGGCGCGAAGGGGGGCGAAAAAGGCGCAAATGGAACGCGACTCGGTTAAGCGGAACGCTTAGCCTCGAGCTTGGCCTGGGCGGCAGCCAGGCGCGCGAGGGGTACGCGATAGGGCGAGCAGGACACGTAGTCCACATCGGCCACGTTAAACAGGCCCTTGATGGACTTGGGGTCGCCGCCGTGCTCGCCGCACACGCCAAAGTGCATATCGGGGTTGGTAGCACGACCCTTCTCGACGGCCATGCGCACCAGCTCGAGTACCGCCGAGTCGATGGTCTCGAAGGGGTTGTCCTTCAGGATCTTCTTGTGCATGTACAGAGGGATGAACTTGGCCTCGGCATCGTCACGAGAGAAGCCGAAGGTCGTCTGAGTAAGGTCGTTGGTGCCAAAGCAGAAGAAGTCGGCGTGCTGCGCGATCTCGTCGGCAACCATGCAGGCACGCGGCAGCTCGAGCATCGTGCCCACGGGAATATTGAGCTCGACGCCCTCCTCGGCGGAAACCTCGGCGATCACGCGCTCGATGACTTCGCGAGTCTGAACGTGCTCGGCCGTAATGGAAACGAGCGGAACCATGATCTCGGGGCGCGGGTCGACGCCCTCCTTGATAAGTCGAGCAGCAGCCGTGGCCACGGCGCGAACCTGCATGAGCGGCAGATCGCTAAAGACGACGGACAGGCGCACACCGCGCAGGCCGAGCATGGGGTTCGACTCGACTATGCCGTCGATACGGCGCAGGCGGGCACGCAGGGCGGCAAGCTCTTCCTCGCTGGCGCCAGCGGCTTCCTTCTTGGTGATGGCGACCTCGAGCTCACGCGGATTATCCAGGAACTCGTGCAGCGGCGGATCGAGCAGGCGAACGACCACATCGCGACCGGACATGGTCTTGAACATCGCCAGGAAGTCCTCGGTCTGAACCTTGAGCAGGTCGGCGAGGGCCTGCTGCTTCACGGCCTCATCGTCGGACAGGATGAAGCTCTGGATGATGTTCTTGCGATCGCCCAGAAACATGTGCTCGGTGCGGCACAGGCCGATGGCCTCGGCGCCAAACTCGAGCGCGAGCTCTGCGTCCTCGGGATTGTCGGCGTTGACGCGCACATGGTTGGCGTGGCCACAGGTCTCGTCCAGACGGATCTCGTCGGCCCAGGACAGGATGGTGTCCAGGTCGCCGGTGAGCTCGGCCGAAACCAGATCGGCAGCGCCGTCGACGACGATACCCTGGGTGCCGTCGATGGAGATGACATCGCCCTCATGCAGCACGCGGTCGCTGCCCTCGATGCGCACGACCTTCTCGGCGGCGTCGATATGGAAGCGCTCGACGCCGCAGACGCAGGGCGTGCCCATACCGCGAGCGATAACGGCGGCATGGCTCGTCTTGCCACCATGGCTGGTCAGGATGCCCTCGGCGGCAACCATGCCCTTCAGGTCGTCGGGGTTGGTCTCCCAGCGGACCAGAATGACCTTATGGCCTTCGGCAGAACGCGCGACGGCGTCATCGCTCGAGAACACAACCTCGCCCACGGCGGCACCGGGGCTGGCGTTAAGACCGCAGGCCAGCGCCTCGCACTTCTTGGAGGCATCGAACTGCGGATGCAGGAGCTGGTCGAGCTGCGCGGGATCGATGCGGCTCACGGCCTCCTCGCGGGTGATCAGACCCTCCTCGACCATTTCGATGGCGATGCGCAGGGCGGCGGTAGCAGTGCGCTTGCCCACGCGGGTCTGGAGCATCCAGAGCTTTCCCTGCTCGATAGTGAACTCGATATCGCACATATCGCGGTAATGATCCTCGAGTGTCAGGAACACGCGCTCGAGTTCCTCACCTGCAGACTCGAGGCCCGGAGTGGCTTTGAGGTCGGCGATGGGCTCGGTGTTGCGGATGCCGGCGACGACATCCTCGCCCTGGGCATTAACCAATAAGTCACCATAGAACTCCTTGGTGCCGTCGGCCGGGTTGCGCGTAAAAGCGACGCCGGTCGCAGAGGTCTCCCCCTTGTTGCCAAAGGCCATAGCCTGCACGTTGACGGCGGTGCCGAGCTCGTCAGAAATGCCATGCTGCTTGCGGTAGATGCAGGCGCGCTCGTTCATCCAGCTGCCAAAGACGGCCTGGATGGCAAGGCGCAGCTGGAGCTCCGGATCGTGCGGGAAGACGGGCTTGCCATCAGGGACCTCGAGCTCGGGATACAGGGCGGCCTCGACGTTGTCGGAGAAGATGCTCTTAAAGGTCTCGACGAGCTCCTGCAGGTCTTCGGCCGAAAGCTCGGAATCGACACGAACGCCGGCGACCAAGCGGGCCTGAGTCAGGGCGTTCTCGAACAGGTCGGCGTCAACACCCATAACGACGTTGGAGAACATCTGGATAAAGCGGCGGTAGCTATCCCAGGCAAAACGCGGGTTTTGCGTCTGGGCGATGAGACCCTGGACAGAATCGTCGTTGAGGCCCAAGTTGAGGACCGTGTCCATCATGCCGGGCATGGAGAACGGAGCGCCCGAGCGAACCGACACGAGCAGCGGATCGGAGGCGTCGCCGAGCTTCTTGCCGCAGCGAGCCTCGAGGTCGGCCTCGGCGGCAACGATCTCATCAAGTGCGCCTTCGGGCCAGAGGTTGCCGGCACCGGAGTACTCGACACAGGTCTGGCAGGTAATGGTAAAGCCACCGGGAACCGGCAGGCCGATGCGGCTCATCTCGGCAAGGTTTGCGCCCTTGCCGCCAAGCACAAAGTTCATGGACTTGTCGCCCTCAGTGACACAGGTGCCCTGGGCGTCGGTTCCAAAACGGTAAACCCTCTTGCAATCGCTCACGATACTTCCCCTTCCATGCGCTCTCGCGCACGACCGTGGTGACGAATCGACCCGCCGGATGCGGGCCGTGAGGGAACTATACGGCGGACGTTGAGCGGGCTTGCGTAGAGGGCGAGGGGTTTGGTAAACGTGATAAATGCGGCGGTAAACGGTAGGTAAAGGTGGTTACCTTATGAAGATACCACTGCAAGAAAATTGCAGGTCAAATGCAAGTTCTTTGCTAAATCGCTTTACCAATATCGTGCATTATTTTTAGATAGTATTTTAAGGCCGGTGAATTTTTAGCTACCCCAATGAGTTAGCTTTGCTGACCTCGGCGGGCGGCGCGGCGGGCACGGGCTTCTTGGATTTCCATCAAATGACCGATGATCTCGGAGGCGCTCTCCTCAATCGCTTTGCCATCGGTACGCACCACAAAGCAGCCCAGACGCTTCATGAGGGCACGGGCTTCCTCGAGCTCGCTGCGCACGCTCTCGGGCTCGGCATAGGAGCCGGCGACGGCGCGAGCATAGTCATCGCCCAAGCGGCTATCGCGAATCTCAGAGATCACATCGACAGTCGAAATCAGACCAAACAACCGCATCGGGTCGACCTTGTAAATCGACTTCGGCGGCTCCATGCCATGGGCCAACGGAACATTGGCAACCTTGTAACCCTGATAGGCCAAATACATCGACAGCGGCGTCTTGGACGTGCGCGATACGCCCAGCAGCACGATATCTGCCCCCGAAAGGTCGTCGCAGCCGCGCCCATCATCGTGCTCAACGAAATACTCCATGGCCTCGATGCGATGGAAATAGCGGTCATCGGTCCTGTGAATCACGCCCGCGACGCCCTTGGGCGGCACACCGATGAGCGATGACAGCACGGCAAGTGTCGGACCGATCAGGTCGACCGAACGGATATGAAGCATGCCCAGGTAATCGAGTACGCGGGCGCGAAGCGCCGGATCGACAATGGTGTGGAACACGGCAATATCACGATGGTCCGCATCGACGCGCGGACCCACAAACGACTTGACCTGCTCCACCGAGTTCACCTTGGGCAGGCGCAAGAGACGAAAAGCCCCTTCATCAAATTGCCCGGACGCCGCAAGCACCACCTCACAAGCGGTATCACCGAGCGAGTCGGAGATAACGATAACGGTGGGACGAGCGGTGACCGGGCAATCCATGCGGGGCTCCTTTTGCGCTTACGCGCAGGCTGGCTTACTTTTTGCGGGCAAGCTCACCGATGTTGGCGATGCCGGAGAAAACGGCCTCGAAGCGGTTGAGCAGCTTAAGGCGATTATCGCGGAGCTGCTCGTCCTTGTCCATGACCATAACCTCGTCGAAGAAACGGTCGATGGGCGCGCGCAGGGCGGCCAGAGCGGCAAACGCGGCAGGATAATCCTCGGCGGCGAGAGCGGCGTCGACGGCGGTCTGAGCGGCCTCGGAGGCATCGGCAAGCGCAAGCTCGACCTCGCCCATCAGGGCGCGATCGTACTCCGCGCCCAGCTCGGGCTTGGAGATGTGCGCCGCGCGGGCGTAGGCGGTTGCCAGGTTGTCGAAGGTCTCGGCGTCGTTCTTGCGGGCCTCATCGAGGGCGGCGCAGCGGGCGAAGAAGAGCGACGGGGCAATGATGTGCACCGCGGAGACGGCGGCAACGGTGTCGGCCGGAATCTTCTCGTCGCGGGCCATGCTCACCAGACGGCCGTGGAAGAAGTCACGAACCTGCTGGGCGACCTCGGCGGCGTCGAACTCAATGCCCTGCTCGCTATAGAGCTCGAGCGCAAAGTCGATGAGCGACGTGGGGTCGATCGGCAGACGGTCGCGCAGGATGTTGATGATGCCGATGGCGGCGCGACGCAGCGCGTACGGGTCGGACGAGCCGGTCGGGGGCTCGCCGATGGCAAAGATACCCGCAATGGTATCGAGCTTGTCGGCACAGGCCACGATGCAGCCAGCGGTGCCCTCGGGCAGCTCATCGCCGGCAAAGCGGGGACGATAGTGATCGCGAATGGCGTGGGCGACCTCGTCGTTCTCCCCCATCGCGGAAGCGTAATAACCGCCCATAACGCCCTGCTGGCTCGTGAACTCAACGACGGCGTTGGATACAAGGTCGGCCTTGCACAGGTGAGCGGCGCGAGCGGCATCGGCGGCAAGGTGGGCGCCCAGATGGGCCTCGCGGGCGATGGCGAGCGCGAGCTGCTCAATACGCTCGGACTTGGCGAGCACGCTACCGAGCTTCTCCTGGAAGGCGACCTTGGCCAGACGCTCACGGAACTCGTCGAGGGAAATCTTCAGGTCCTCCTCGTAGAAGAACTTGGCATCGTCCAGACGGGCACGCACGACGCGCTCGTTGCCGTCGATCACGCGCTCGGCGTTCTCGGGCTTGCTGTTGGAGACGACCACGAACTCACGCGTGAGCTTGCCCTCGCCGTCATAGATCGGGAAGTAGCGCTGGTTGGTGAGCATGGACTCGCAGATGATCTCGTGCGGGACCTTGAGGAACTCCTCATCAAAGGTACCGACGAGCACCGTCGGCCACTCGCAGAGGTTAATGACCTCCTCAAAGACCTTCTTGGGCGTGTCGACATGACAGCCGGGGCGAGCGGCCTCGACCTCGGCGATACCGGCAAGAATGGCCTCACGGCGACGCTCGGCAGAAAGCACGCCGGCGTCCTCGAGCACCTGCTCGTAGACGGCGGGGCTGGCGACCACATGGTCACCAGGGCCAAGTACGCGATGACCACGCGTGGTGTTGCCACTCGTCACGTCGGCAAACGACACGGGCACAACATCCTCGCCCAAAAGGCAGCAGATCCAGCGGACCGGACGAACAAAGGTCGCATGCTCGTGACCCCAACGCTGGCTGCGGTAGTTGGGCCACTGCAGGCCGGCGATGGTCTTCTCGCACAGAGCGGTCAGAATCGGCGTAGCCGGTGCGGAGGGAATGTTCTTCTCGGCGAACACATACTCGCGACCGTCAGTGTCCTCGCGACGGACCAGGTCCTCGGCAGCCACACCGCACTTGCGAGCGAAGCCCTGGGCGGCCTTGGTGGCGTTGCCGTCGGCATCAAAGGCAATGTTTGCCGCGGGACCACGCTTGACCTCGTGAACCTCATCGGTCGCGGTGGCGACGTCGGCCACGAGCGCAGCCAGACGACGCGGGCTCGAGATCACGCGGACCTCGCCGTGGGCCAGGCCGGCCTCGTCGAGACCCTTGGCAATCATGGTGCCAAGCTGCTTGACGGCATTGTTCAGCGGTGCAGAGGGCATTTCCTCCGTACCGATCTCAAACAGGAAATCCTTAGCGTCTGCCATGGCTTACGCCACCTCGCCTTCCTGGTCGGCATTCTCGTTGACTCCAGCGACCTCGGCCATATAGGCCTCGCAGCACGCCTTGGCGACGGCGCGGACGCGCAGGATGTAGTTAGCACGCTCGACCGCGGACAGCGCACCGCGAGCATCGAGCAGGTTGAAGGCATGGCTGCACTTCATGACGCAGTCGTAAGCGGGCAGCGGCAGCTTGCGCTCAAGGCAGGAGTGGCACTCGGCCTCGTAGTCGTCAAACTTCTGACGCATCATCTCGACGTTGGCGACCTCAAAGTTGTAGGCGCTAAACTCGCGCTCGTTCTCCAGGAACACGTCGCCATAGGTCATCGGCGTGCCATCGGGCAGATAGCTCCACACCAGGTCGTAGACGGAGTTGACGCCCTGAGCGTACATGGCGATGCGCTCCAGACCATAGGTAATCTCGACGGGCACAGGGTCGACCTCGATGCCGCCCACCTGCTGGAAGTACGTAAACTGCGTGACCTCCATGCCGTTGAGCCAGACCTCCCAGCCAAGGCCCCAGGCGCCCAGCGTCGGGCTCTCCCAGTCGTCCTCGACAAAACGACCGTCATGGTCGTTGGGGTCCAGACCGATAGCGGCAAGAGACCCCAGGTAGAGCTCCTGGGCGTTGACCGGCGAGGGCTTGATGAGCACCTGGAACTGATAGTAGTGCTGCATGCGGTTGGGGTTCTCGCCGTAGCGGCCGTCGGCGGGACGGCGGCAAGGCTGCGCATAGCAGGTGCGCCACTCGGCGGGACCGAGCGAGCGCAGCGTGGTCGCGGTATGGAAGGTACCGGCACCGACCTCGGAGTCATAGGGCTGCATAATGACGCAGCCCTGCTCGCCCCAGTACTGCTGGAGGCGCAGGATGATGTCTTGGAAGGAAAGCGATGAAGCGTTCATGCCTCTAATATCCCCTCGTCGAAACGATTACACGGTTAGGTACTGTACTATAGCGGTTTTTAGTCGAACTATAGCGGTTTTTAGTCGATAGTGCCGATGCGGTTGAGCGGCCAGTAGCGCACAAGCGCCACGGCGATCAAATCAGAGCGATCGACGGGACCAAAGTAGCGTGAGTCGGCAGAGTTTTCGCGGTTATCGCCCATCACCCACACGCACCCGTCGGGAACGGTGTAGGGATAGCTTACCTGAGCGCCGGGAGCCTGGACCGAAAGCGGCCAGCTCATGCCGGTCGTGTAGCCCTCGTCGAGCGCCTGGCCGTCAACGACCACCTTGCCGTCCTGAAGGTCGACCGTCTGGCCGGCCGTGGCAATAACACGCTTGACGAGAACATCGTGCTCGGAGGTGCCATCGGGGTTGTGGAACACCACGATATCGCCTTGGCTGACGGGCTGGCCGAGCTCAAGGCTCACCTTTTGCGCCAGGATCTGGTCGCCAATCTCGATCGTGGACTCCATGGACCCGGTGGGCACCACAAAGGGCTCGACCACAAACGAGCGAATCAAGAAGGTGGCGACCAATGCGATCGCGATGACCGCGATCCACTCAAAAGCGCCCCTCAACGCGGAATGCTGCGATGGAACCATTCTCACTCCTCGCTCTGCGAATACGAAGCGTCCAAAATCTCCTGCGCGTACGCACGCTCCTGGGGCGTAAGGCGCGCCGTCTCGATCAGATCGGGACGCCAGCGGCAGGTGCGCTCGATGGCGTTCTTGCGACGCCAGGCATCGACCTTGGCATGATCGCCGCTCACAAGCACCGGCGGCACGCCCTCGCCGTTGAACTCGGCGGGACGGGTGTACTGCGCGTACTCGAGCAGGCCTCCGTCCTCGGCGGTCGAGAACGACTCGTCCACATTGCTCATCTCGTCGCCCAGGGCGCCGGGAATCAGGCGTACGACGGCATCGGCAACGACCATAGCGGGAAGTTCGCCACCCGTAAGCACGTAGTCGCCGATCGACAGACGCTCATCGGCATACGCATACGCACGCTCGTCGACGCCCTCGTAGCGGCTGCATACAAACAGCAGACGCTCGCTTTTGAGCAGGCGCTCGGCCACATGCTGCGTAAAGGGTTCGCCACAGGGGGTGAAGAACACTACGATGGGCTTGGGACCCTCGGAGCTGATGGCCTCGATGGCCTCGGCAATAGGCTCGACCTTCATGAGCATGCCCTGCCCGCCGCCGTACGGCTCGTCATCGACGGTACGATGGCGGTCGTGCGTCCAGTCGCGCAGGTTATACGCCTTAAAATCAAAAAGGCCGGCCTTGCGGGCGCGGCCCAAGATCGATGTGGACATGACGGGCTCAAACATCTCGGGAAAGACCGAAAGGGTCTCGATCAGCATGTTGTCCTCCCTACTTGTCCATATCGATCAGGCCGTCCATAACGTGGACGGAAATTGTTCCTGTGTCGGGAAGATCGAGCACGACCTGCTCGATCACGGGAATCAGTACCTCGCCGTACCGATCGCCCTCAACAACCCAAACATCGTTGGCGGGCGTCGACATGATCTCGACGATCGTGCCGAGCAAACCGAAGCGCTCGTCGACCACCTCGCGACCCATCAGGTCGGTATAGGCAGCGTCGAGCGAATCGAGCTCAAAATCGTCACGATTTGCCAGCACGTAGCATCCCGTGATGCCCTCGGCGGCCGTCAAGTCGTCAATGCCCTCAAACGAGACCAGATCGCCATCGCCCGTATCGGTGACGGACACGACCGTGCAAAAGCGGTCGCGCTTGAGCGCCGGCGGCGTCAGGGCGACGCGCATACCCGGCTCTAATACAGAAGGAAGCCCCCGCAGCGGCTGCGCGAGGACCTCCCCCTTCCTTCCGTGCGGCTTGACAACACGGGCGATGTTTTTGTACTGGGACCTCAAGGTCCTAGCCCAGAACCTCTACCTCGACAGCAGTGTCGAGGCGGGCGGCCAGTGCACGGGCGAGCGTGCGAATGGCCTTGATGGTACGGCCACGACGGCCGATGACCTTAGCGACGTCATCCTCGGCGACCGAAACCTCAATCGTAGAGGCATCGTCACCATCGATGACCTCAAGGCTCACGGAATCCGGGTCGTCGACGATCTGAACAACGAGATATTCGACGAGATCGGCGATGCGATCTGAGAGCATTGCCTCACCCTCGAGCTGTGCAGCGTCAACCTCAGGCACGATTTACTCCTCGGCGCCCTCAGCGGCCTCAGCGGCAGCCTTAGCGGCCTCGGCCTCTTTGGCGAGCTGCTTCTTGGACTTCTTGACGACGGTCTCGGTCTTCTCGCCCTCGTTGGCGGCCTTGACCAGAGCAGCGACAGCGTCGGTGAGCTGAGCGCCCTTGGACTGCCAGTCAGCGATCTTCTCGAGATCGAGGTTGATGGTCTTGGGGGCGGTCATCGGGTTGTAGCGGCCAACCTCCTCGATGATACGACCGTCACGCGGGGCGCGGGAATCGGCGACGACGACACGGTAGTACGGACGCTTCTTAGCGCCGTGACGAGCAAGGCGAATCTTGACTGCCAAAGGAAACTCCTCCAACCAAGCAGCTTTAGGCTGCAACTACAAACAAACAGTTGAACATAATACGCCATCGACGCGGGCAGGTGAAGTCCGTGAGACCAACTTCTTCGGTGTAGTCGAGGGCAAATCCATATCTTAGACAAGAATTCGGGATTTGCAAGCACATACACGCACCCCACATGAGCTGCGCGGTATACTCATGACATGGAAAGACGCGAACATACATACGGTTATGAGGATGCCATGGGCGTCACGCCGCCTCCCTGGACGGGTCCGGCGGTAGGCCTCATGGACCTCGATGCGTTTTTTGCGAGCGTGGAGATGCTCGATCATCCCGAGTGGCGCGGCAAGCCGCTCATCGTGGGTGGCGATGCCGATTCTCGCGGCGTCGTGTCCACCTGCTCATACGAGGCGCGTCGCTTTGGCGTGCACTCCGCCATGCCCTCGGCCGAGGCACGGCGCCTCTGTCCGCAGGCCATTTGGACGCATGGGCATTTCGATCGCTACCACGAGGTCAGCGCACAGGTCATGGCGATTCTCGCCGACGAGACCCCGCGCGTTGAGCGCGTATCCATCGACGAAGCCTTTATCGATATCACACCGGGTCGCTTTGCACCCGAGGACCCGCTGCTGGTTGCGCGGCGCATAAGCGACCGCGTCGCAGCGCTGGGAGTGACCTGCTCAATTGGCGTAGGCTGCAACAAGACGGTCGCAAAGATCGCAAGCGAGCGGGACAAGCCGTTTGGGCTGACCATCGTGCGCCCCGGAACCGAGCAGCGCTTTTTGGCTGCGCTGCCGGTATCTGCCATGAGCGGCATCGGGAGATCGGCCGAGGAGCGGCTGCGCCGCATGCGCATCTACACGCTCGGCGAGCTGTCACGTGCACCGGAATCCACCTTGGCCTGTATTTTTGGCATCAACGGCGAACGCATGCGCCAGCGTGCGCTGGGACTCGAACTCTCCGAAGTCACGAGCCTCGATGAAGAGCGCGAGGTCAAGTCGGTCAGCAATGAACGCACCTTTGCGAACGATTTAACTGAGCGTGGGGACATCGAAGCGGCGATTGCGCTATTGGGAGAGTCAGTGGGACGCCGTCTGCGCCGTCAGGGACTAACGGGCGCCACAGTGACGCTCAAGCTCAAGTATTCGTATGGAAACGGTCGCTCGGCACAGCGCCGGCTGCCCCATCCGACCGACGATGAGAACATCTTCGTGGCAGTGGCGCTCGAACTGCTCGACAACATCTGGCAGGAAGGGATGCATGTGCGCCTGGCGGGCGTCGGCATGAGCGACTTCGACCATCAGGGCGGTATCCAGACCGACCTGTTCTGCGAAATCGACGACCGCGGAGCCCAATCCAGCGACCGTCGCGACCTCTCGGTCGCCATCGACGCCGTCCGAGACAAGTTCGGCGACACCGCCCTATCCTTCGGGCGCCAATCCCGCTTCAACGATTAGTCCCTTAGACAAAAAGAAAGCCGGGCAGCTGCGAATGATGCAGCTGCCCGGCGAACGGTAAAGGTTAGCTAAAAAGCCCGTCCCAAATGAACTACTAAAGGAGGTCAAGGGAAAGCTGGGGGGCGTCGCCCCAGAGCTTTTCGAGACGGTAGAACTCGCGCGCCTCAGGAGTGAAGACGTGGACGACAACCGAACCGTAGTCCATGAGCATCCAGGTCTTCTGCTCGCGGCCCTCGATGGAAAACGGGTGCTCGCCGCAAGCCTCGGCGACCTTCTCCTCAATCTCGTCGACGATGGAATCAACCTGACGGTTATTGGTGCCGGTAGCGAGGACAAAGTAGTCGCACACATCGGAAAGCTCGGTCAGGTCGAGCACTTGCACGTCCTCGCCTTTCTTGTCGTAGGCGGCCTGCGCGGCGGCGCGGGCGACATCCTCGGCGGCAACACCGCTCGCGGAAAGCGTTGCGGCAGTGCGATCGGACGTGGCAACGAAGCTCTTGTGCTCCACACCTTCAAGAATCTGCTCGTCAGTCATGGTCTCGTCGGCCATGGAATACCTCTTTCTAGACAGCCCGAACTAGCGCAGCTGGGCGTAATGGTTGTAAATCGTAATAGCCGTGGGATAAAGATAACGCCCGGTCTGGATCACATAGACCAGACCCTGCGCAAAACAGGAGAAGAACAACTCGTCGAGCGAGGACTTCCCCACCATCTTGCGCAGCGCATGGGCATAATCACCGTGGCGATTGGGTTCGATGGCATCGGCCACAAAGACCACCATATCGAGCGGCGTCATGTCGCAAGCGCCCACGGTGTGACGGTCGACAGCCTGAAAGACCGCCGGCGACAGCTCGGGAAAAAGCTGCGGAAGCTCATAGGCGGCAACCGGGCCATGCAAAAGCGGCGTCGCGGCAGACGGAGAGCCGGCAATCTTAATGCCGTAATGCAGAGCGCGCGTGACCAGCTCGTCGTCGGAGAGCACTTTATCCCAGTCATGGATCAGGCCAGCGGCAGCGGCATCAAAGCGGTTGACACCGTACACCTCGGCTAGGTGCAACGCAGTCTCGGCAACCCCGAGCGAATGCACGTAGCGCTTACGCTTATCCTTCATGCGCACATCGAGCAACTCGTGGATGCGCGTCAAGAGCGCGCGCTCGTCGTCCTCAAACTGATCTTCTACCGACAACGTTCTCCCCCATCAATCAAAATCGTCTTGCCCAAGATCGGCATACAGGCCGCGTTTACGGATATAGCCGAGCACGGACTCGCTCGTAAGATAGCGCACGCTCATGCCGCGAGCAACCCGCTTGCGAATGTTGGTCGAGCTAATCGCCAGCGCCGGGATCTGGATATACCGCACGTCAAACGGCAGGCCCGACTCTTTGATTCGCGCCCGGGCCGTATCGATGTCAAAGCCGGGACGCGTCGCAGCAATAAAGGTTGCCAGTTCGGCAATCTCATCTGCATTGTGCCAGGTCACAATATCGATAATCGCATCGGCACCCGTAATAAAGTAAAGCTTCACCTGTGGCGGGTAAAACTCGCGAAGGGCCCGCAGCGTATCGGCTGTGTAGGTGACACCGGCACGATCGATCTCGAAGCGGCTTGCCAAAAAGGCCGGGTTCGCGGCGGTCGCGAGGACCGTCATGGCATAACGGTCCTCAGCAGGCGTCACCGGTTTGTCGAGCTTAAAGGCAGGAGAGCCGGCCGGCATAAAAAGCACGGCGTCCAAGTCGAGTGACTCGCGAGCCTGCTCGGCAGTAACCAAGTGCCCGTAATGAATCGGGTCAAAGGTGCCGCCCATAATGCCGAGCCTAAACTCCTGTCCGTCCTCTATGGGAAGCTCGGGCAGACCGATTCCACCGCGCAGCGACATGGCTTACTCGCCCTCCGGGGTCTCGACGTCTTCCGCAGCAACAGCGTCATCGGTACCGTCAATGGCATCCACCGCGTCGACAGCCTCCAAGCTATCGTCCGCGACATCCTCGACATCAACGACCTCGACGGCGACGTCCTCGCTACCGTCCTCAAGCTCGTCCTCGAACTCCGAGAAGTCCTCGGCGCCCTCAAAGTCAAAGGCGCGCTGACAAATGCGAACCTCGTCGCCGGCGCGGCAACCGGCCTTTTCGAGCGCATCGTCAACACCCATGCGGGAAAACTTATGCTGCAGATAGATGACGGCCTCCTCATTTTCCCAGTCGGTCTGGATAACCAAGCGCTCGATGGCGCGACCGACCACGCGGAAGGCATGAGGCTCTTCTTGGACAATACGGAACCGCTTCTCGCGCTGCAGGCGGCGACGCTCCCACTCCTCGTCGCGCGAATCGACCGGCTCATCAGAGACCGCCAGCTCAGCGCGGAGCTTGGCCACCTGCTCGCCCACGGCAAGCATCAACGTGTTGAGACCGGCACCCGTCACAGCGGACACGGCAAAGAACATATGCCCGTCGTCGAGCGCCGCACGCTTAAGGTCGGCAATCTTGTCGGCCGTGCCCGGCGCATCGCACTTGTTGGCGACGACGATCTGCGGACGCTCCGAAAGCTCAGCGCCATACTGCTCAAGCTCACGGTTAATAATGCGATAGTCCTCAACCGGATCGCGATCCTCAAACCCGCCCGTCATGTCAACGACATGCATGATCAAGGCCGTGCGCTCAATGTGGCGCAGGAACTGATGGCCCAGGCCACGACCCTCGCTCGCGCCCTCGATGAGACCGGGAACGTCGGCAACGACGTAAGAATATTCGCCGGCACGCACCATGCCCAGATTGGGCACAAGCGTGGTAAACGGGTAGTCGGCAATCTTGGGACGGGCAGCGCTCATACGCGCGATGAGCGAGGACTTGCCGACCGAGGGAAAGCCCACAAGCGCGGCATCGGCCATGAGCTTCATCTCGAGCTCGATCCAGTGCTCCTCAGCCGGCTCGCCGAGCTGGGCAAACGCGGGCGCGCGACGCACCGACGTCACAAAGTGAGTGTTGCCCAGACCGCCAGCACCACCGGGCGCCACGACAACGCGCTCGCCGTCGTGCACCAGGTCGGCAATCTCGAACATCGGGGTCTGCGTCTCGGGGTCGAGCTCACGCACCACGGTGCCCATGGGAACCTTCAGGATCAGGTCCTCGCCGCTCTTACCGTTACGACGGGCACCCTGCCCATGCGTGCCGCGTTCGGCGCGGAAGTGATGCTTAAAGCGGTAATCGATCAACGAAGACAGCTGAGCATCGGCCTGGATGACGACATTGCCGCCACGACCGCCGTCGCCGCCATCGGGGCCGCCCTTGGGAACAAATGCCTCGCGCCTAAACGACATGCATCCGGCTCCGCCGTCGCCGCCGCAAACGTTAATTCGGCTGATATCGGTGAACTGTGACAACAGAATCGCCTCCTACAAAAAAGAGGGAGACCCTTGAATCCTAAAACTCAAGTGCCTCCCACATATGTGCTCTATGAAGGGTGAATTACGCGTTCGCGAGCGGGCGTACGCTGACCCTGTGCTTGATACCCTTGTGGAACTCAACGGTACCGTCGACCAGCGCGAACAGCGTGTCGTCCTTGCCACGGCCAACGTTCTCACCCGGGTGGATGTGCGTGCCGTGCTGACGGACGAGAATCGTGCCCGTGGTTACCGTCTGGCCGGCATAGCGCTTCGTGCCAAGGCGCTGACCGCGGGAGTCACGGCCATTACGGGAGGAACCGAGTCCTTTTTTGTGTGCCATTGTGTATACCTACTCTTTCGTTACGAGTGTAATCTACTCGGCGACGGGAGCCTCGGCAACAGCCTCAGCCTCTGCCTTGACAGCCTTCTTGGCGCGGGAGGTAGCCTGAACCTTCACGATCTTCAGCTTGGTGAGCTGCTGACGGTGACCCTTCAGACGACGATAGCGCTTGCGCTTGTGGAACTTGAAGACCAGCTGCTTCTCGCCCTTGAACTGCTCAACGATCTGAGCGGTAACCTTGGCCTTGGCCAGCTTGTCGGGATCGGTGACGATCTTCTTACCATCGTTGAGGAAGATAACCGGCAGGGTGATCTTATCGCCCTCATTGCCCTCGATCTTCTCGACGGTGATGACATCGTCGGTGGCGACCTTGTACTGCTTGCCGCCCGTGTTAACGATTGCGTACATGTTTACTTGCCCTTCATGCATCAGTTAGTGCAACAGCCGAATATAGTAGCAGGCGATAATACCCCCGTCAACGAGTATGTGGAGCAAATCCACAAGTTCGCACAGGTATGGGGCTGACGAGTCGGCCCTCGTCGTCCTCGCATGCTTGATTCTGACGCTCGACATCGTAGGAGCAGATGGTCACGAGGTCTTGCATACCGGTGGAAACGATAGGTGCATCGACGCCCGGGGTCAAGCCCTGCAACAAAACATCAGCGGCAGAAAGCAAAATTTCCGGACGCATGGAGCCCTCGTTGTCGGCATGGGTGTCGAGCGTGAGCACCAGATGGTCCGGGCGCTCCCCTGCCGTGAGCTCATAGCCCACGAGCGTGTGGTCAAGGTCTAGGCGTTTGCTCTTCTTACCACGCGCGTAGTCGATGCCGTGGCCCGCGCGCAGCGTATCGATAGCACGACGCACCTCGTCGGCGGAGGCCGGTGCCTCAGGGTCAAGATGCAGGTCGATACGATAGGACAGACGCGTGAGCTGCGCCGTCAGCGCCGGTGTGCGCACGTCGATGTATGCCGCCTCGATGGGGGCCAGATCGGCCGGAGATGCCGCCGCCAGGCGCTCAAACGCCTCGTCGAGCGCGACGAACTCGGTCATAAACAGGTCATACCACTCGCAAGTCGACGACGTGCCAACCGGCAGCGCCGACGAAAAGCCCACGCGCATGTGCGGAGAGAAGCCCTGCGTCACGGCATAGGGCAGCCCCGCGCGACGCACGATGCGCTCAATGGTATGAATCACTTCGAGATGACCCAGGTACTTAAGGCGGTCGCGCTTGCCATAGCGAACGCGAAGCCTAAAGAGCGTGGGGTTGTCGGTCAGGCGCTCACTCATGCGCGATCACCCACCAATACGTTCTTGGCATGGAGCGTGGGGCAGATTCCGCAACCGGTGCACGACGTGCGGGTGCAGTCGGGCGTCGTGACGCCCTCCAGCGAGCGGCGGTATTCGCGCTCGAGGAAGCCGCGCGAGCAACCGGGGCTAACGTGCTCCCAGGGCAGACGCCAGTCCAGCCCATAGGGCAGGTGCACGAGCTCGTTGAGGTCGATGCCGTTTTTGGCCGCCGCCTCTTTCCAGTTATCGAGCGAGAAATGCTCCACCCAGGCGTCAAAACGCGAACCGGCACGCCAGGCATCGATGATGACAGGCGTCATGTCACGGCCGGCGCGAGACAGCGCGGCCTCAACGAGCGAGGTCTCGGCATCGTGGTAGTGCACGCGGACCGCACGGTTGCGAACGCTCGTGATGAGCAGCTTTTGGCGACGCTTGACATCGTCGTAATCGAGCTGCGGGCACCATTGGAACGGCGTGGCGGCCTTGGGGATAAACACCGACACCGAGATGGATACCGAGATGGAGCCGCGGCGCGCCTTGGGAACCACGGAGCGGCCAAGCTCGAGCACATGGTCGGCCAGGTTGGCGATGGCCACGATATCCTCGTCGCGCTCGCCGGGAAGGCCCATCATGAAGTAGAGCTTCATGCGGTTCCAGCCCGCCTCGAAGGCCGCCTTGGCCGCACGGTCCAAGTCCTCCTCGGTCACATTCTTGTTGATGATGTCGCGCATGCGCTGACTGCCGGCTTCGGGGGCAAACGTCAGGCCGCCCTTCTTTTCGCCAGCGACCGACTCGGCCATATCCACGCCAAACGAATCCAGGCGCTGTGAGGGAATGGACACGCGAATACCCGTATCTTCCAGACGGCGGTTGAGCCTGCCGAGCACATCGCGGATGCATGAGTGGTCGGTGGTCGAGAGCGAGGTGAGCGACACCTCGTCATAGCCGGTCTTCTGCAGGCCCTGGATCACCGAGGACACAATCTGGTCGGCCGAGCGCTCGCGCACCGGACGATAGGTCATGCCGGCCTGGCAAAAACGGCAGCCGCGGGCACAGCCGCGCAGAATCTCGATAGACAGGCGATCGTGGACGAGCTGCGCGTAGGGCACGCACGACTGCGACAGCGGATTGGTAGCGCCAAAGTCCTCAACGACGCGCTTATAGACTACCGGCGGGACGTCCTTGCCTTCGCGCGGCACGGTGTAGCCATGCGGCGAGCAGGGCTCGTCATAGCGCACCTCATACAGAGACGGCACATAGGTACCGGCGACCGTCGCGAGCTGCTCGACAATCTGAGCGCGCGAGACGCCCTCATCGCGCAGGCGACGATGCAGCTGGCAAACCTCGAGCAGCGACTCCTCGCCCTCACCGATCAGGATGGCATCGAAGAAGGCCACATACGGCTCGGGGTTATAGACCGAGGGGCCACCGGCGACGATGATGGGATCGTCCTCGGTGCGGTCGGCCGCAAGCAGCGGAATGCCAGCGAGATCGAGCGCCTCGAGAAAGTTTGTCACGGCCATCTCGTGCGGCACATGCATGCCGACGATATCGAACGAGGCCACAGGCGCCGCGCCCTCGAGCGACAGCAGCGGAATCCCCGCCTCGCGCATGGCATCGCCCATATCGGGCCACGGCACATAGCCGCGCTCGCAGGAAATGCCCTCGGCCTGATTGAGGATGTTATAGAGAATGGCGATGCCCTGGTTGGGCAGACCGACCTCATACACGTCAGGGTAGATCATGCAGCAGCGGTAATCGGCATCGGCCTTTGAGAGCGTACCCCACTCGTGGTCGATATAGCGACTCGGCTTTTCGACCTTGGCGAGCAACGGCTCGATCAGATGAAAACAGTCTTGGTATGGAACGCGCAAAAGAAACCCCTAAGCAGCGAGATCGGATGCATCCTCGAAAGGACTCATGGGACGGGTGGCACCGGCGACCGTGGTCACCAGGTCGCGGACGCGCGAGAACGTGGCGGCAGCCACCTCGTTGGCACGGCTGTAGTCGATGTCGCGCTCATACAGCGAAACGAGCGCACGGCCCATACCATAGGTTCCCGCGGCGGCGGTCAGCGCCTTGACGGCAAACCCGATATGCGGCGTCTGCTTTACCAGGGCGCGGGTGACGGCGCGGAGCACCAAGCCGCCGGCAAGCACGCCCGCGACCTCATAACCGCGCTCGGGCTTAATGCCGCGTCCAAAGATGGCCGCCAGCTCAAAGAGCATGCCCACCTGCGCCAGCGCCATAACGGGATAATCGGCCCCCGGCAAAAACACCAGCGCACCCGTCGCCATATTGGTAAGCGCGCACGAGGTGATGATGCGGTTGGCGGCGGCGATACGCATAAAAGCAAAGTTCGCCGCAAAGGCCGTCTCCTTGTCCGTGCGATCAAGAATCCAGCGGGCAAGCGTCTCGAGCAGATACGTCTTATCGGTAGCCGCCACCGCGCCGAGCATGGACGTGGACTCCTGGATAAAAGGCACCTCGACAGCAGACTCGGCCAGCACGCACACGGGGGCGCCGGCAATCACAAGCTCCTGTACAGCGCTCTCCAGACGGTCGGATCCGCACGAAAGGACCAGCACCACGTCGGTATCGGTCTTGGGGACGATACGGTCCTCACCCAGGCGCTCAACGCGCACAATGCCAGACGTCGTCTGCGGCACGAAGGCATCGCGCACCGTCTCGACCAAAAAACGCGAGGCAGACGAATCGAGGTAGACGGACACGCGAACCGGCGTGTCGGAATCCTTCTTGGTGGTCGCGCCCATCTTAAAGACGCGGGTCAGCTTGTCCACGGGAATCTTCATAGCAAACCCCTCCAGCGGTTACGCGGCGCCCGAACGATGCCGCCATATGGATTGTACGATACCCACCGTCAGCAGCTGAATCATCATCGAAGACGAACCGAAGCTAATAAACGGTAGCGGAATACCGGTAATCGGCATCATGCCGATGCACATGCCGATGTTTTCGAAGGTCTGGAACGCCCACATGCCAACGATGCCCACACACGAAAGACGCAAGAACAGCGACTCACACTTAAAGGCGACGCGAATCGTCGAAAAGATCAGCAGCACGTAGAGGCACAGGAGCAAAAAGGAACCGCAAAAGCCAAAGGTCTCGGACAGGAAGGCGAAGACGAAGTCGGTGTGGAACTCAGGCAGAAAGCCGCCGGCCGACTGCGTCGCATGGCCCAAGCCCTTACCAAAGAAGCCGCCCGAGCCAACGGCGATAAGCGACTGCTGCAGGTTGTAGGCATCGTCCGAATCGGCATTATCGGGGTCGATAAAGACCGTCAGACGGTTCATCTGATACTGCTTGATGAGCACATCGTGGCCGAGCAACGAATCAAAGACCGAATCGAGCGCCAGGACGAGGGCCACCAGGCCCACGAGCAGGGCTAGGGTCGACAGCACCCATTCGCGACGTGCACCGCTCATGCAGATGACGATGGCGCCCGAGACCAGCACGACCAGGCCCGAGCCCAGGTCGCCCATGGCGACGACGGCCAAAAACGGGATGGACAGCATGCCGCAGAGCTTGACGTAGTCGCGAACGGTATCGATGCG
>USBA01000014.1 GCA_900552735.1 uncultured Collinsella sp.
GGGTGGGGCTGTGCTTGGATTGGCTACACTGATACGGACAGTTCCGTGAGGGGCGCGAGAGACGGGACTCCGGGGAGATCTTCGAGGAGGAGCGCCTCGACTGGAAGTGCGGGTTCAGTGGAGCATGAACCTAATCTCTGTCTCTCTTGTTTTTTGATTTGTTGAGAAGCCGGCATTTGGGGCATTTTGGATAGCGAACAGTTCAAACAAGAAGCTGAGAAAATAGAACAAAGCCTGAGTGCCTTGAGAGTCGCCGAGCGCAATGCAGTGATTCCCTTCATGAACGGCGACTTTACCCAATGGGATCTATATCTGGCATCCTCTTCTGAGTATGCGATGAGACTGATAGACGGATTCATCTCCATGCTCGAGTCGAGGAATCTTGTTTGCGTCGCCCAGCTTCTCCGCGCACAGGTTGGAGTCTGCCTGAGGACATTCGCGTTATTCGCCGCCGAAGACCGGGATGACTTTCTCCCAAAAGGCTGCCAAGTACCATGGCGTGAGCGTTGGGGTAGCCATCATTCAGCGTGGATACATCCGGATGCGCATAGATCCAGACGATTTCAACGTTCTCGTATTTCCCGTGCAGGTAATCGAAGAGGGTAAGCGACACCATACAGTTGCCGCCGACGGTCACGACTCTGTCGGGGGTTTCTGCCGTAAGCTTCCTCTTCGCATCCTGAATCCCTGCCAGGACTTCGTCCTCGGCATAGATGCGAACTGCCTCCCATTTCTCATGTCCAAGTTTTGGGACGCGTTTCGCACGTTTCGCAATGCCGAGTGGGACCCCTGGACAGTCGGATTACGTGGTGGCCCCCTTTGAGAGGGTCACGAGCATCACGGTTCCGTTCTCGGAACTTGTTTCGACCTCTACCGTGCCACCGTGAAGCGCCGCAATCTCCCAGACAAGCGCTAGTCCGAGTCCTGCGCCGCCGTATGCCCTGCTGCGGGATTTGTCTAGACGAAAGAACGGCTGGAAGATGCTCTCTCGGTACTGCTTGGGTATTCCCGGGCTCTCATCTTTGACTCGTAGGAGCACGTGGCTGTCGCTGTCGCTGATGGAGACGTTGACAGTCGAGTCGGGGCGGCTGTAACGGATGGCATTTTCGACCAGGTTAAACACCAGCCGATAGAGGAGCGTGTCGCTCCCGATTACTAAAGCGTCTCCAGCACAGTTGAGGGCTATGCCCCTATTTTCGGCAAGTGGCGCAAGGTCGGTGAGGACCTCTTCGGACAAGGGGCCAAGTTCAACATCGTCCTCGCAAGGAACGCTGCGGAGCTCACTCATCTCGAGCAATACCTTGGTCATTCGTGACATGCGCTCGGTTTGTTCTTGTAGCAGGCCGAGCAGCTCGGCTGTTTCGGGTTGCAAACCGGAGTGCTCGGAGATGAATAGTTCAATCTGTGCTTGCATAAGGGCGAGCGGGGTGCGCAGCTCGTGTGCGGCGTTGCCGGTAAACTGACGCTGTGCAGAGAACCCTTCGCCAAGACGGGCGATCATGTCGTTGAAAGAGGCGCTGCATCGTTGCAGCTCGGTGGGCACATCTTCACTGAGTCTGATTTCGCTTAGGTTGTCAGGCTGCACGCGCTCAACCTGGGCTGCAAAAGCCCGTAGCGGTTTGAGTGCACGGCCGCTCACAAAGTATGCCAGCACGCCGCCAAGGAGTGTGACTCCAGCCGTGATGCACCAGGTTGTCGTGCCAAAAGACTCTTGCGCGTCGTTTACGACGATCGTGACCTTGTCATCGGGGACCGCTTTCGTCGGGTCGAACGCCTGGGGTGCATCTACGCCGGCTGCGCTAAGGGCCGAGACGTCGCTGCCGATAGCATCCATGTAGCGCATGCCCGTATAGCCGACCAGGCAGTTCGTCAGCACGCACGCAGCGCACGTGAGCAGTGCCGTCATAATCGTTATGCGCCATTGCAACGAAAGCCTTTTCATTCGCTATCCTCCATAACGTAGCCCTCTCCAATCCGATTGCGAATCGGGTCGTATCCCAAAGCGCTGCGTAGCTTTTTGCGGAGCGACGAGATATGAACGCGGGTTGCGTTGCTAAAGCTGTTCACGCTGCTATCCCAAACGTGCTCGATAAGCTCCTCTTGACTTACCGGACGCCCCTGATTAAGCATCAGGTATTCCAAGATTCCCGTTTCCTTGCGCGTAAGAGATAAAGCCTCGCTGTCCACGGAAGCGATGCGCGCCTTGGTGTCAAAGCTGAGCTTTCCGCAGGTTAATACTATGTCGCTTTGTGCAAAGCGCCTGAGGGTAAGGCTGCGGATCCTTGCCGCAAGTTCGTCCAGATGAAACGGCTTGGTGAGGTAATCGTTGGCGCCGGCATCGAGCCCGTCGACTTTATCGGATACTTCGCCACGCGCGGACAGAATCAGTACCTTGGTCTCGCAGTCGGTTTTCCTAAGTTCCCTGAGCACGGTCATGCCGTCGATACGGGGAAGGTTGAGGTCGAGTACCACGAGGTCGAAGGCCTCAACGTTCAGTAGGTCGAGCGCCTCCTGTCCGTCGTGACAGCAGTCGACGCTGTACGCCAAGTTTCGCAAGCTGCGCGCGATTGCGTCACACAGCGCCCGCTCGTCCTCGACGATCAAAATACGCATAACAGTCTCCTTGTACATTTCAAATCGCGCTTAACACGTATTTTATAGCCGATATGGTCCAATGGTCGCGTAACGAAAGGAGTGGTCAGGTTGTTCAAAGCGGTAAAACCCGTGGTACAGGTCGCTTTGTTGATCGTCGGAATTGCCATGGTGTGCTTTGGCGTTATGCGTGGCGAGGCGGATGCCGTGCTGGCCAAAGCGATTAGGCTGTGCTTGGAGTGTATCGGAATTGGATAAAAGAGAAAACACTGCGTCGCATGTTTTGGCTCGATTTCGCGGATTCATTCAGGCGGCGGCGACGCTCGTCACCAACATTCACCTGCCAAACTTTGCCAAAGGCGGCATCTATCAGGGCGCGGGAAAAACAGTCTGCGTACCCGGGCTTAACTGCTATTCGTGCCCCGCGGCATCGGGTGCGTGCCCCATCGGGTCGTTCCAGTCGGTAGTAGGTTCATCCAAGTTCAACTTTTCTTACTATGTTACCGGTACGCTCATTTTGCTCGGCGTGCTGCTGGGACGCTTTGTATGCGGCTTTCTGTGCCCGTTTGGCTGGCTGCAGGAGCTGCTTCACAAGATTCCCGGCAAAAAGCTTTCGACAAAAAGGCTCAAGCCGCTCACGTACATCAAGTACGTCGTGCTGCTGTTTGCCGTGGTGCTGCTGCCCGTCTTGGTGGTTAACGACGTGGGCATGGGCGACCCGTTCTTTTGTAAGTACATCTGTCCGCAGGGCGTGCTCGAGGGCGCCATTCCTCTGGCCATTGCCAATGCCGGCATTCGATCTGCGTTGGGACAGCTTTTTACTTGGAAACTTGCCGTTCTCATTGCCGTGGTAGTGCTGAGCGTTTTGTTCTACCGCCCCTTCTGCAAATGGATTTGTCCACTCGGCGCATTCTATGCGCTCATGAATAGGGTGTCCCTACTGGGGATCCGGGTCGACGCGTGCAAATGCATCTCGTGCGGCAAGTGTTCAAGGGTTTGTCAGATGGATGTTGATGTGGTCCGCGCACCCAATCATGCCGAATGCATCCGGTGCGGAAAGTGCATCGGGGCCTGTCCCGTCGATGCCATTAGCTATCGCTATGGCCTGGATGTGTCGGCGGAAAAGCTTCCCTTGCCCGCCGATAAAAAGTAAACAAGCTTCGACAAAACGGAGGAATGACTATGAAGCTTTCTAAGATTGCGGCCCTGTTTATGGTGCCGGTATTGGCCTTATGCCTTGTGGCATGTTCGGCGCCCGGTGGCAATGCGAGCGAATCTGCGAGCTCCGACCCTAAGATCGCAGAACTCACTGCGCAGAAGCCGGCCAATGCCGACGAGGCCGCCGAGCTGTATGCGAAGCTCATGCAGAAGGAGAACGAGATCTTTTCGAGTGATAACGCGCTGTGGGAAAAGGTATTCAATGCGGCAAATAAAGACTCGGCAATGATTGAGGATGGCAGCAATTACGGCGATTTTCTGCTCAAGACCATCGACGGTGCCAAGGATGAGTTCACGGCGGATGAGCTTAAGACGCTCAAGACCGGTGCACAGCAGATCAAGGAGATCGAGGACAAGCTCGAGAGCTTGGAGAAGGAGTTCCCCGGCTGTGGAAGCACGCCGAGCGCAGGCGAGAGCGTCGACGCTTCGGCCGCTGGCATGACGGCTGGTGCCAATGCTTCGAGCGAGGCGACGAAGTTCCCCAGCTTTACGGGCAAGGACCTGGATGGCAACGACGTGAACAGCGACGAGCTGTTCTCTAAGAACAAGGTCACCGTCATGAACTTCTGGTTCACTACTTGCAAGCCGTGCGTGGGCGAGCTGGGCGATCTTGAGAAACTGAATAAGGAGCTTGCCGAGAAGGGCGGCCAGGTCGTGGGCGTCAACTCCTTTACGCTCGATGGCAACAAGGGCGAGATTGCAGATGCCAAGGACGTGCTGAGCAAGAAGGGCGTGACATATAAGAACATCTGGTTCAAGTCGGATAGCGAGGCCGGTAAGTTTACGTCAAATCTGTTCTCGTTCCCGACAACGTATGTCATAGATCAGAATGGCAACATCGTAGGGGATCCAATCGTGGGAGCCATCAGCTCCGCCGAGCAGCGCGCGGCACTCGACAAGCTTATCGACCAGGCGATTGCGAATAGCGAGCAGTAAAAAACGCGTAAAGCATAGCGAGGATCGTGCGCCGCTGTGCGAAGTAGCCCGCTACCTTTCAAGATAAGCTCCACCATATAGAGGTCCCGTTCGGGACCTCTTTTTTTGGGCGCCGTCCCGTTCGTTTTTTGATGTGGTTCCCTGCATTCCTCACTGGCGTCGGTGAAAAATGGGGATAGAGTAGGACAAACGCGTCGAATACGAACGGCGGGGGAGAGCGGGCGAGTGCGCCCGCGTGGGAGAGGTTGCCGTCCATGCTGGAGCTCAAAGGAATTTGCAAAAGGTACGTTACGCAGTCGTTTACGCAGGTGGCGCTCGACAGCGTAAGCCTGTCTTTTCGCGATAACGAGTTCGTGGCCATCCTGGGTCCCTCGGGTTCGGGTAAGACCACGATGCTCAACGTTATCGGCGGGCTCGATCATTTCGATTCCGGTGACTTGCTGATCGACGGCATATCGACCAAGGACTTTCACGATCGCGATTGGGATGCCTACCGCAACAACCGCATCGGCTTTGTGTTCCAGAGCTACAACCTCATCCCGCATCAGACCATTTTGGAAAACGTGGAGTTGGCGCTTACGCTCACGGGCGTGGGCC
This sequence comes from uncultured Collinsella sp., assembly GCA_900552735.1. Classification (GTDB taxonomy): domain Bacteria; phylum Actinomycetota; class Coriobacteriia; order Coriobacteriales; family Coriobacteriaceae; genus Collinsella. Next base: position 5,344 of record USBA01000014.1, read on the forward strand.
ATACCGAGCGCCGCGAGCGTGCGCGCGAGGCGTTGGAGAAAGTCGGCCTGGGCGAGCACGTTAACAAGCGCCCGAGCCAGCTTTCGGGCGGGCAGATGCAGCGTGTGGCCATCGCCCGCGCCCTGATTAACGATCCCGAGATCGTGCTGGCAGACGAGCCGACCGGCGCCTTGGATTCTACAACGTCCGTGCAGGTCATGGACTTGCTCAAGGATGTTGCACGCGACCGCTTGGTCATCATGGTCACGCACAATCCCGAGCTGGCGTACCAATACGCCACGCGCATCGTTAACCTGGCGGATGGCAAGATCACCGACGATTCCAATTCTTTCGATGTCGCTGACGCCACGCGCCGCGAGGCCAAGCCTACGCGCAAAACCTCGATGAGCTTTGTGACGGCGCTGGGGCTTTCTGCCCGAAACCTTATGACCAAAAAAGGCCGTACGGCCATGACGGCCTTTGCGGGGTCGATTGGCATTATCGGTATCGCGGCGATCTTGGCGCTCTCCAATGGCGTGAACAACTACATCAAAAAGGTCGAGGAGGATACGCTCTCGAGTTACCCGCTTACGATCTCCAAGCAGGACTACGACCTGTCGTCCATGATGGGTGGGCAGGGGGCTGCGGATGATGAGGCGTCCAACGGCGGGGATTTATCCGACGGTACTGGTGGCAAAGCTAAGGGAACCGATAAGATCCCCGTGGTTACGGCCGTAAAGGACATGTTTGCAAGCGTTAAGTCCAACGACATGACGAGCTTTAAGGCATGGCTCGATGCCGGTGGCGACGGCATCGATAAAGAGGTCAACGCCATTCAGTACGGCTACGGTGTATCGCCGGTTGTCTATCGTGCCGGCAAGGGCGACGAGAAGCCCGTCCGGCTTGTTCCCAACGCTATGACCGAGGCCATGAGCGGAGGCGCAAGTTCGGCGGCAACGGTGAGCATGGAATCCATGGGAACCTCGGTCTTTAACGAGATGATCGACGACCAGAGTCTGCTCGACAGCCAGTACGATGTCGTCGCCGGTCACTGGCCCACGTCCGCCAACGAAGCCGTGATGGTGCTTTCGAGTCGCGGTACGGTGGGCGACTACACGCTCTATAGCATCGGTGCGCTGGATATCGATGAGCTCAACGACCTGGTTAACAGTGCTATGACGGCCGACGGTGGGGTTGAAGCGCCCGAGACCGGTACCGACTTTACCTACGACGATGCGCTGTCCACGACGTTTAAGGTGTTGTCGCCGGCCGATGCCTATCGCAAAAACGAAGAGACCGGCATATGGACCGACATGTCTGGCGACGCCGACTTTATGGCTGCCAAGGTTGCCGACGGTATCGACGTGCACATTGTGGGCGTGGTGCGACCTAACGAGACGGCCAATGCGAGCGCGTTGTCTCCGGGCATTGCCTATACGCATGCGCTGACTCGCCGGCTTATGGAGCGCGCCGCCGATTCGCAGATTGTGCAAGAGCAGCTTGCGCATCCCGAGACGGATGTCTTTACGGGCAAGTCTTTCGATGAACTGCAGGGCGAGGCCAAGCAAGGCGTGGATCTGGGCAGCATGTTTAGTGTGGACGAGGCGGCGCTCAAGAGCGCGTTCTCGTTCGATACGTCTGCGCTCTCGGGCGCTGCCGGCGGTATGGACCTTTCTGGTATCGACTTGTCCGGGCTGGACATTGACCTTTCGGGCGTTGGTAAGGACATCGACTTCAGCGACATCATGGCCAAAGCGCCGGCCCCAGATTTCTCGGGTATCTTTGACGGTCTGGAACTCACGCCCGAGCAAATGCAGCAGGTGGGAACGCTTGCCAACCAGCTGTTTGAGGGCTTTTTGCAGTCTGATCAGTTTAAGGCGTTGACGCCCGATGATCTTAAGGATGCGTCAAAGCTCGCTGCCGCATTCTCGACGTATCTTGAGAATGATGCCACAGCGCAGCAATACCTGACTCAGCTCAAAGCGCTCGGCGGCGATGCCCTGGTTGAGCGCCTGCAACAGGCGATGACCGACTATGTGCAAAAGCAGCTGGCTCCGTATCTGCAGCAGGCTATGGATCAGGTGATGAAGTCGATTAGCGATCAGATTGCGGCGACGGTGTCAGCTCAGCTCAAAGCGGGCGCGGCAGGGCTCATGGACCAGATGGCGACGCAGATGTCTTCGAGTTTTGCCAACCTGGCGAGCGCCATGCACGTGGATGCGAGTGCTTTTGCTCGTGCTATCCACTTCAACATGGACGCCGAGGACCTGAGTTCGCTCATGATGAGCTATGCCAAGGCGTCGAAGCTCACCTACGACAACAATCTGACCACGTTGGGCTATGCGGATGAGGCAGACCCCATCTCGGTTAAGATTTTCCCGCGCGACTTTGAGGCCAAGGAGCGCGTGCTCGATCACATCGACGCGTACAACAAGCAGGTCAAAGCCGCCGGCCACGATGAACAGGCAATCTCGTACACCGACTACATGGGCATCATCATGGGTTCGGTGACCGACATCGTGAACACCATCAGCTTGGTGCTCATCGCATTCGTGAGCATCAGCCTGGTGGTGAGCTCCATCATGATCGGCATCATCACCTACATCAGCGTGCTGGAGCGCAAAAAGGAGATCGGTATCCTACGCGCAATCGGTGCGTCGAAGCGCAACGTGGCCAACGTATTCAATGCCGAGACCTTTATCGAGGGCCTCATTGCCGGCGTCTTTGCCATTGTCGTTGTGGTGCTCGTGAGCTTCCCGGTTAATGCCTGGGCGCTTGCTGCCAAACAGGTCCCCAATCTGATGAGCCTGCCCGTGCAGGATGCGCTGGTGCTCATTGCAATTTCGGTGTTACTGACGGTCGTTGCCGGCCTGCTGCCGGCCCGCAGCGCATCCAGGAAGGATCCCGTGGAGGCCCTGCGCTCTGAATAATGTGACAAGGGACGGTCCCTTTGTCACATTGAGCGGCTTGTGAATTCGAGGTCTAATACTTTTCCGAGAAGTGAACGAGTCAAAATGGACCCCCGAAGCGTCGACACTTTTGAGATGCAATTTCCAGCGGTTTTGATTGTTGAATCCTGCGGTTTTGGCGTCAGAGAATGTCGATGCTTCGGGGGTCCAAATACAGCCGTTCACTTCTCGGAAAAGTATTAGACCTCGAGATATAGACGATGTTTGCGAGCGGCAATTAGAGCGTAAGCCTTTAGTTCTTCTTTGCAGAGAGCATGAGCCTAATTTCCGGGTGGGTGTATTCGTCGAACTCTTCCTTGGGCTCGGTGTCAAAGGTGTAGTACGACTTGATAGATTCGTCCTCCGTCTTGATGCTGATTTCTTCATATAGGGATCCGGCTAAAAATGCCTGTTTAAATTCATCCGACAGGCTGCATGGCGTGAGGAGGTCCGGTGTGGCAACGGAAATGTCCAACCCGTTGAGCGGGGCGCAGAGCGTCGCGATATCCTGCTCGGCGCGGGCGAGGTTGTCTGCAGGGCTTGCCTCGGGGTCGATCTGACTGGTGTAATCGACGTCCGTGAGCATGCCATCTGCATCGAAAGAAAGGTAGACATAGGCTGCTTGAGCGCCGAGGTCATTATCGCGCAGATAGCCGATAATGCGGTAGCCGTAGTCGTGATACGACTCGTATGGGTCGTCTGCCGCGACGCGTTCGCACACGGGCTCCAAGGCATCTTGCGCGATGGCGAGCTGCTCGGCGGCTGCAGCCTTTCTTGCCTGAAGCTCGTTATTTCCCTGGACAAACTGCGGGATGTAGACGCCAAGCAGCACAATGACGGGCAACACCGCGAGAGCTATGATCTGCTTCTTGACGCTTGGAATCGTCACACCGTATGCGTTTGCCATGGCCTCGGCATTGCTCGAGGTCTCGGCCAGCACGTCTGCCGCCGTGGTGACTGCCCCCACGGCGCCGGCGCCCTCGGCGGCACCGCCCAGGTTGCGCGCGAGATCGTTGTCGCTGTTCTTGAGCAGGCGGCCGGCAGCTTGCGTGGCAAGTACGCCGGCGACCTCCGCGGAACGGTCCTTGTTGGTCTGGGCTACCGCAAGCCTGCCCTGCAGCTCCTTCCACTGTTTGCCCTGCATCCCAAAGCGTGGTGCAAGGGCGCAAAAGCAAAAGATGGCGAGCTCGATTACGGTGAGTGCGATGGCGGTATATATGCCCGCGGGTTGGAATTCCTTTTGGTGGAACGCGATATCGTTGATCATTTGGAGCGGCAACATCAACAGGCATGCTACGAACGACATGATGAGTGCGGTCGCTGCGATCTTGGGGTACATGCAGTACCGCTGGATGCGTTTCTTTTCTCGTTCGGTGAGCTGCTGCATGGGGGCCTCGACTCTCATCGTTTTTGGGCGATGCGCACACGCTCTTGAGTATAGATGAGTGGAGGGTGTCTGTTGTTCATACATAGCGGTCAACAGCGTGCTGTTGGTGATCGCTTGATCGTGGGCGCCATCTTTTAGAGCATGAAGCCGTTATCTAAGGAAAAGTGGCGAGCGAGGGAGCCGCTGTGAAGCGGCCCCATTTGCTGTTCGTGGACACCGTTCACCTTCATTGCACAGGGACGGCTGGAGGGCTGGTTGGCATCAAGTAACTGCCTCCGCCTTGTGGGTCGCCTCAAGGACAAGGCATAATGCATGTGACAAAGGGGCAGTCCCTTTGCCGCATTGATCTGAGAGTAGATGTTGATGATTCTATCGTTGGCCCCCATGGAGGGGATTACCGGGCATGTGTTCCGTCGCGTGCATGCGGAGTGCTTTGGCGCGCTCGATTGTTATTACACGCCGTTTTTGCCGCCGCCGCGGGTGGGAAACCGCTTTGGCGGCAAGGCGTTTAAGGAGATCGATCCTGCCAATAACCAGGGGCTCAACGTAGTGCCTCAGCTGATGTCCAAGAATGCGGACGAGTTTGTGTGGGCGGCACAGGTGCTCGCCGACATGGGCTACCGCGAGGTCAATCTCAACCTTGGCTGCCCCTCGGGGACGGTTGTTGCCAAGGGCAAAGGATCGGGCTTTTTGCGCAACTTGGATGAGCTTGAGGTGTTCTTGAGTGACGTGTGTGAGCGCTCTCCGCTGCCGGTATCGGTCAAGACCAGGTTGGGGTTGGAGAGCGACGACGAATACGAGCGCGTGCTCGATTTGTATTGCCGCATGCCGCTGGCAGAGCTGATCGTGCATCCGCGCGTGCAAAAGGACCGCTATACGGGCTCGCCGCGCAAGGAGTTTTACGGCGAGACGCTGGAACGTGCGCCGTTTCCGGTGGCATACAACGGCGATATTTTTGATCTTGAGGACATGGATGCGCTGGTGGAGGCCTATCCCGGCACACGTCATGTAATGCTGGGGCGCGGCCTGCTCGCGAACCCCGCTCTGGCTCGCATGGTTAAGGGCGGCCCTGCTGCCACGACAGCCGAGCTGTGGCGTTTCCATGACACGCTGTTTGCTGCCTATGCAGAAGAGGTTGGCGGTAACGCGGTCTTTCGTATGAAGGAGTGGTGGTTCTACGCCAAGTGCGCCTTCACCGACCCCACTACCGTTCACAAGCTCGTACGTAAGACCAAAAAGGTCGACGAATACCGCGCCGCCGTCGAGCGCGTCTTTCGCGAGCAGCCGCTTGCGCCCATAGCCCGCTTCCACGGCTAGCTAGTCATTGGGGACGTTCTTTAACGACTAGTCATTTAAGAACGTCCCCAATGACTATCTCTGCAAAAAACTGTACAGCAGCATCCAAAGATGTCGAAAAATGTCGACTTTGGATGCTGGTGTACATGTTTGGGTGTGGTGGGTAACTAGGCAATCATTGCATCAAGCGTGATGAGCTCCCTGAGTCGCTCCGTGCGTGTTTGCCCATGGCGCTTTGCTTTTGCGTCAAAGGCTTCAAGGACCGATTCACCCACACGTGCGGATAAAACAACGCTTGGCTCGTCAGAAATCGGCGGCCTTCCCAGCTTGATGGTGCGACCCTTCGGCCACTCATCTTTTTCGTATGCCTCCGCGGCTTTCTCCAACTCTCCGGGGGCAAACCCCATCATCTTTTCGAGCTGCTTAGCGTCCATAGCGCCTCCTATCGATCGACATAATGGCGAGCGTCGGTTCTCGGAATCTCTTTTTGTATACAGTTTTGTAGACAAAAAAACAAGCAGTTAATAGGGCTAAGCAGACTGTTTTGGTTAGCTAGCCAATGGGGATTTCAGATTGGGGTCAGGTGGGTTGATGAATTCTTCTGGAAGCTGAATGGGGTGTTCGCCTCGCATGACACGGGTATAGCTTTGGTTCAGGCTTCTTCTCATGAATATTTCTGCCTTTTTTGCTTCGTCTGGATGGATGATTGCCTCTTGCCGTGGGACATCAAGTGGAAAGTCTTCCATGAGCTTCTCGTATCCTGGATCGGAGATTCCTGCGATGCAGTCGATCCAGAGAAAAGGTTGATACAGTCTTGCACCCGCGACGACGGCAAATAGGTCCCCAGCCCTTATAATCGGTTCCTCGTTGGGTTTGATGTCGCTAAGAGGCCGAGACGCCGTGAAGGTGTTGTCGCGGTAAAGGTCGACTTTGGCTTTGGCTCCACAAACACATACGAGATACTCTAGGGTTTGGACTTCTTCGGATTCGGCAATGGCCTTCTCTATACCGGCGATTTCTGCCAAGCTGCTTACTCGAATCAGTGATTCTTGGTATCCCATGTCTAATTCCTCTCGTCTTGCTCTAAATAAAGGGATCGACTGTCTTTTCCACTGCTGCCTTGCGCGTGGCTCTAGGGGTCGGTGGACTCGTCTTCATCAGTCTTCGATGGCGAGACCAACTCAATTCATGACATAGTGTGTTTCGAATTAGGGACACCTAATAGAAAAGGGCCGTATTGTCCTTATATGCCTCGACCATCGTCGAGTTGATGGCACGTTCAACGTGGGAACGAGCGTGCTCGAGGGTTTTTCTGACAGATGTGTAGACATATTCTTCATCTGGCAGTGCAGGCTCGATGATATTTTGGGTTGATAATTGTTTTGCCATAACGATGCACTCCTGTGTGACTCACGGATAACGGAAACGTTTGGTTGTGAGTGCCGTTCTTTGATGGCGACGGCGAACAGGAGCGCAGCCTGTCTGAGGTGGGCGAGTGCAGTAACCACCGATCTTACTTACCGAACCCGCTCCAGCGTGTCATTGGGGACCTCCGCGGGAGCTCTCGACCAGTCTCATACCTCGATGCGAGTATAACATTAATATCAAACGCATGTTCGATAAACTTGAGGAACTGATTCTCACTAGTCGTTGGGGGCGTTCTTTAAGGACTAGTCATTTAAGTGCGTCCCCAACGACTATGGGACGGACGGGATGCGCGTACTAGAGCAGGTTTTCCTGCACCCACGCGATGATGTCGCTCGATTCGTAGAGCGGCTTTCCGTCGATGAACAGGCAGGGAACCTGGCGTTTTCCTCCGACGGCGATGAGCGCCTGCTCGGCATCGGGGTCGGTCGAGATATTGCGCTCGGGAATGGTCACGCCGTTATCGGCCAAAAAGCGCTTGACCTTTATGCAATACGGGCAGCCGGTCATAACGTACAGCGTGAGCTCGTGATCAGTAGCCATGGATCTCCAATCGGTTGAGGTTTCGATTGAAATACCCAAAGCCGCTGCGGTCTATGCGTGAGCCGACGACGACTCGATCGCCTGGACCAGAAAAGCCGTGGCGCCGGTGCCGCAGGGCTTGTCGTAGTAGTCAACAAAGCGCTGATCGGCAAGATAGCCGTGGGCGAGGCCCAGGTATGCTTCGTCTTGGGGTTCGTGTCCCCAGTTGAGACCAATCCAACGACGATGCATCGCGACAAGCTTGCGAGCCTCGCTTCCGTCCGCATCGCCATCGCCCATGGCGATCGATAGCTGGCCCAGAACAGCGCGTTCAAGTTCCTTCATGTCGTTCCATGTCTCGGGGTCCATGTCCAGCAGCGCTTCGTTTGCCGCATCGATAGCCTCATCGCCATAGCGCGCCCGGGCTTCGGCACCGTAGCGCTCCTCGTTTTCCTGCACGGTGCGCCAGCGCTCCAGTTGCGGCAGGACGGCGCCCATGAGCGAGACGGCTTCGTCGAGCGACATGCCGGTGTTTTGCGCCAGCCGCGGGGCACAGTCCTCGATCATCGCCTCCATCGTGGTGTCGTAGGTGTACTTGCCGTGGTCGTAGCACCACTTGCAGTAATGGTCGGTCGTGGCGCCCGCGGCGTCGGTGCCGCAGTCGTTGGGCGTGAGTATCATGCCGCAGCTCTGACAATAGTGCTCGGGCATTTCGAGCAGGTGGGACAGGGGCTCGCCGGTTACGGCGGCAATGAGCTTCATCATGTCGATGCCCGGTGTGACCTCGCCGCGTTCCCAACGGCTGACGGCTTGGCGCGTGACGAAGAGCTTGGCGGCGAGCTGCTCCTGGGTAAGGTGATGGACGCGACGGACAGCGATGAGCTTTTCTGCAAAGGCCATAGCGGCTCCTTTCTGCTGGTTGATGGCTTAAGCATACGCGGCAGCCGGCACCCTTCCAAGCAACCGTTGGTTGCACGACGGGGGACCGTGGCGAAGAATTGCGCGCAATGCCCCACGCCTCCATGCCGTACAATGACCGGCATGGAACCTATCGCACACATACATACCGACCTGCCGCAGAAGTTCGGCATTCCGCGCAACAGCTTTTTGGCGCCCCATCTGCAGGGACGCATCGTCTTTGAGCCGGAATTTGCCTCCAACGCAGCGGTTGAGGGCCTGGACTCCTTCTCTCACCTATGGCTGCTGTGGCGCTTCGAAAACGGAACGCCCGGCGGCACGGCTAAGGACATAGCCGCCGATGCCAAAACGCAGGACAGGTCCGGCACCAATGCCAAGTGGTCGAAGACCGTGCGCCCGCCGCGTCTAGGCGGGGCCGAGCGTGTGGGCGTCTTTGCCACGCGCAGTCCGTTTCGCCCTAATCCCATCGGGCTCACCTGCGTCAAGCTTAATCGTGTCGAGCTCACCGACGACGGCCCCATCATCCATGTGCTGGGGGCCGATCTGCGCGACGGCACGCCCATCTACGACATTAAGCCCTACATCCCGTTCGCCGACTGTCACTCGGATGCGACGGGCGGCTGGATTGAAGACGCGCCGTGGCAAGAGCTCGACGTCGAGTTCCCGCAAGCACTGCAAGATATGGTCCCGCCCGCAAAGCTCCCCGGCTTGGTCGAGGTCCTTCGCCAAGATCCACGCCGCGCGGGGAGCAAGCACGAGCCAAACCGCGCTTACCACTTGGCATACGCCGGGCTCGACATATCGTTTACGGTCGACGAAACCCAGCTAACGGTAACCGCCATCAACGACGCGCGAGACTAACCAGCCATTCGTCCGCACCCGTCAAATTAAGCGCCAAACCCCATGCCAAAATCGCCCACGCTGGTGGACAATAACGCCTACCAATACAGTCCACTTTGCACGGGAGCTCAGCATGAAATACGACTTTAGCTCGCTTATCGACCGCCACGGCATGGACTCCATCGCCGTTGACTCCTGGGGCGAGATCCCCGGTATGGCTCCGAACGCGCCCGACGAGGGCTTCGACCGCATCCCCATGTGGGTGGCGGACATGAACTTCGCCACGGTGCCCACGGTCCAGGAGTACATCATTCAGCGTGCCCAGCACCCCATGTTTGGTTATTTCAATCCGCGCCCCGAGTATTTCGACCACATCATCGAATGGCAGAGCCGCCGCAATGGCGTCAAGGGCTTGGCGCCGGAGCATATCGGCTACGAAAACGGCGTGCTGGGCGGTGTCGTGTCGACGCTGCGCGCTTACGTCCAGCCGGGCGATGCGGTGCTGGTCCACAGCCCCACCTACATCGGCTTTACCAAGTCTATCGAAGCCGCGGGCTATCGCATTGTCCACAGCCCGCTTAAGCTCGACGACCAGGGCGTGTGGCGTATGGACTTTGAGAACATGGAGTATAAGCTCGCCCAAAACCACATCCATGCCGCGGTGTTCTGCTCGCCGCACAATCCCTGCGGCCGCGTATGGGAGCGCGACGAGATCGAGCGCGCCATGGACATCTATCGCCAGCACGATTGCGTGGTGATCTCGGACGAGATTTGGTCCGATATCATTCTGCCGGGTCACAAGCATATCCCGACGCAGTCGGTGAGCGAGGATGCCCGCATGCGCACGGTTGCCCTCTATGCGCCCAGCAAGACGTTCAACCTGGCGGGCCTGGTCGGCAGCTACCACATCATCTATAACGAGACGCTGCGCGACCGCGTGTGCGCCGTGTCCGACAAGACCCACTACAACGAGATGAACGTCCTCTCTATGCATGCGCTTATCGGTGCCTACCAGCCGCAGGGCTACGAGTGGGTGGACGAGCTCAACCAGGTGCTTGCCGGCAATATCGAGTACTTCTGCACGTATGCAGAAAAACATTGGAAGGGCGTCGCGTTTTCGCGTCCGCAGGGCACCTACATGGTGTTTCTGGACTGCACCGAGTGGTGCCGCGAGCATGGCCGCGATATTCAGTGGCTGCTCGACGAGGGGGCGCGCGTGGGCGTGGGGTATCAGGACGGCCGCCCGTTCCACGGGCCCTGCCACATTCGCGTGAATCTGGCGCTGCCGCTTTCGCGCGTAAGGGAGGCGTGCGACCGCCTGGACCGCTACGTTTTTAATGCACGGTAAGTGTGCGCTGAATGCGGGGCCTTCTGCCAAGTCGGCTGGAAGGCCCCGCATGGTAAAACGTCTGTAACCATTGGACGCTCGAGTGGTTTCGTTTGGTATTATCTTTAGCCATTTCAGTCTGTAAACAGGATCTTCTGGAGCTCGATGAAAAGACCTCGCCGCTCGGTGTCCATATCGTTGTTTGTCGCGCTTGCAGTGGCGAGTGCCTTTGTCGTAGCGATAGCCGGCTGCTCCGGGTCGAATGGCAGAGCCTCGGTGTCTGCATCAAAAGGCCCGGACGCCACGCAGGTAAAGGACGACGACCTTAAGACGCTCAACGTCGGCAGTGACCTCTATCCACCGTTTGTGTATACCGACGAGTACGGCGATATCGTTGGCCTGGACGTCGAGATATTAACCGAGGCTTTGGCCCGCATTGGTTACAAGCCAAAATACCAGATGATCGATTGGGAAAAGAAGAAAGAGCTGCTGGCGAGCGGCGAACTCGATTGTGTCATGGGCAGCTTTAGTATGACGGGTCGCGAAAACGAATATCGTTGGGCCGGCCCGTACCTTGCGAGCCGCCAGGTGGTCGCGGTCGATCCCCAGAGCGATATCTACACGCTTGCCGATCTTGAGGATAAGATCGTGGCGGTTCAGTCCACCACCAAGCCCGAGGGCATTTTGCTCAATCGCACAAATGAAAACGTTCCGCAGATCAAGGAGCTCTACAGCTTTTCGGACGGTTCATATCTGAACCCGGCGCTCGTCGAGGGCCTGGTCGACGCTATCGCCGCGCATGAGTCCTCGTTTCTCACCTACGAAAAAGACTATGGTGTGACATATCGCATTTTGGATGAGCCGCTGCTAGAGGTTGGTTTGGGCACCGCTTTCGATATCAACGATACGCGCGGCATCGACGTCAAGCTCACTCATGCCTACCAAGAAATGCTTGCCGATGGCACCATGGAACGCCTAGTGTCAAAGTACTTTGATGACCCTTCGCCATTTTTGAATATGGAGGGCCTGTCATGATCGATGCGCCCGACCACGCCGCTCAGGAGCGGGACAATCGTTCGACAGGGGCATGGCTCCTTGTCGCTCTGCTGGGGATAGCGCTCTCGGTTGTTGCCGGCATGATGAGCTACGGTTACACGACGGCCCAAGCCGAGCAGCGCTTTGCCGACGTTGTCGATTACGTGGCGACGCAGAGCCTTTCCTACGACGCGTTCAACAGCGCCTATGCGACCAAAAACCTGATTCGCGTTATGGAGATTGCCGGAGAGGCTGCTCGCGATATGGAGCGCGACGGTTCGGTGGATAACGCCATGCTGGAGCAATACGCCGACCAGTTCAACGTGAGCGCGCTGATTGTGACGGATGCATCGGGCAATTTGGTGTCCGAGTCCTCGACGGGCGATGTGGGCTACGGGTCGCTCGCTACGTATCTCAAGGAAGCGCCCGTGCTGGAGGTGGCAACTCATCCGCTTAAGTCCTATACCGCCCGCATTACGCTTTCGGATGATTCGGTCGCAGACATTGGCTGCGTGACTCGGCAGGATGGCGAGGGCATCGTTATCGCGGTAAGGCATCAGAGCGCGAAGGCGGTTGCAAGCAATACGCTCAAACTGCAGAGCTTGCTTGATGGCTATGAAACCATCGATAGCGGCAATATCGTGATCGAAAGCGACGGCAAGGTCGTTGCGACCAATGCCGTTGAACCCACCGTATTGGGCGTGTTCGATCTGCCTGCGACGGATGTCTTCATTGTCGACGGTATTAAGGATCGATGCCTGGCTGGTAAGGTCAGATTGGTCAACGCCGACGGCGAGTGGTATTTGGGCACATTTGGAAAGCGCACAAATTCTATGTGTATACCTATGCCTCGGCGCAGCGCTACTTTGAGGTCGCCGCGGCTGTTGCCGCCGGCGTGCTGGTGCTCTACGGCGGTGTTATAGCCGTTGTTGTGACGGTGCGTCGCCGCGCTGATCGTCGACGTTTGACGGACTTGCTGCAGCAGGAGCGCGACTATGGCGACAAGCTGGCAAAGGCGGCGCGTGAGGCCTCGTCTGCCAACTCGGCAAAGACAGAGTTTCTGCGTCGCATGAGCCACGATCTGCGCACGCCCATCAACGGCATTCGCGGCATGGTCGAGGTTGGCGATGCCAATGCGGACGATCTGCAAAAGCAGACTGAGTGCCGCTCAAAGATCTGGACGGCATCGGGACTGCTGCTCGACCTTGCCAACGAGGCCCTGGATATGAGTCGCCTGGAGAGCGGACAGGTCGACCTGAACCTCGTACCCATAAATTTGGTGGCCCTCAACTGTGAAGTGCGCGATATTCTGGAGCGCCAGGCCGAGGAGCGTCTGGTGACAATTATCTGCGACCAGCAGACGCTTAATCATCCCTATGCGCGGGTGAGCGTGACGCACCTCAAGCGCTTGTTGCTCAATATTGCCGGTAATGCCGTCAAGTACAACCGCCAGGGCGGATATGTTCGCCTGGTGTGCCGCGAGGTGGAGCCTGTAGATGGCGTCCCCGTCTATGAATACACGATCGCCGACAACGGTATTGGCATGAGCGAGGAGTTCCAACAGCACCTCTACGAGCCGTTTTGCCGCGAGGAGCAGCAGGTGGAAGGCGCTTCATCGGGAACTGGCCTGGGCGCGCCTATCGCAAAACAGCTGGTGGAGCTTATGGACGGAACCATGAGCTTTACGAGCGTCTTGGGGCAGGGGACGACGTTTACCATCCGCCTGCCGTTCGAGAAATGCAAGCGCTCCGAGATTCCTCAGGCAGTTCGCGCGGATGCGGGCGATGGCGATGCGCTCCAGGGCTTGCGCGTTTTGCTCGTAGAGGATAACGATCTGAATGCCGAGATCGCGCAGTTTACGCTCAGCCGTGCCGGTGCCGTCGTGACGCATGCTAAGGATGGCGAGTCTGCCGTTGAGGCGTTTGCTGCGAGCGCACCGCACGAGTACGACGTGGTGTTGATGGACATCATGATGCCTGGCATCGATGGCCTTGAGGCCACGCGTCAGATTCGAGCGCTCAATCGCGAGGATGCCGCGACCACGCCGATTATCGCCGTGAGTGCCAATGCCTTTGCCGACGACCGCAGACTTTCGCGCGAGGCGGGCATGGACGCGCACCTGAGTAAACCCGTGAGCTCGCAGGAGCTCGTTGAGGCGCTTGCGCACATAGCCGCCGACGCTTCATAAGCATATGGCCCGGTTCCAAGGTGGGTTGGAACCGGGCCATATTGCCATTTGTGACGCCTGTTCTTGAGGCTTACTTTTCTTGAATCTGCTTGCCGCAGAGATGCTCAATCGTAATCTCGTAGAGCTGGACGCCCTTAATGTCCTTGGCGATTTCCTCTTCGACCTCCTCGGCAGAAGGGTAGTACTTAAGGGCGAGCTGGCGGACTTTGTCCTCGATAAACGCGGGGGTGTCATTCGCCAGGCGACAGCGGCCAAAGACCACGGTACTCATAACGTAGGGAGCCCAGTCACCGTCTTTGTACCACTCGTTGCCGTAAACGGTAAAGCAGACCTTGTCATCGCGCTTGAGTGCGTCGACCTTGTGGCCGGCCTTGGCGCCATGGAAATAAATCTTGTCGTGCTCGGCGTCGAAGAAGTAGTTGACGGGAATGGCGTACGGGTAGCCATCGTCGCCGTTGACGGCAAAGACGCCGCGCTTGCAGGTGGCGAGCAGTTCGCGCGCTTCCTCGTCAGTGATGGCGCGTTTCTTTCGACGTAAGGGCCTAAACATCGTTGGCTTCCTTTCTGGTCGTGCGTGGTGGTTGGGCACAAACTATAGCGAAACGGATCCGTTTTTCTTGATGCGGGCGAGTATGTTTTTGAGCTTGTTAAAGTCGAGCGGTTTGGACAGATGGGCGTTCATGCCGGCGTCGTGTGCCGCCTTGGCGTCCTCGGCAAAGGCATTGGCGGTGAGCGCGATGATGGGGATGTCGGCTGCATCGACCTTCTCGCTCAGGCGAATCGCGCGGGTTGCCTCATAGCCGTCCATGTCCGGCATCATAATGTCCATCAGAATGGCATCGAAGCTGCCGGCGGGACGGCCAACGTATAGGTCGACCGCTTCGTTGCCATCGGCGGCGCGAGTTACGACAATGCCTTCGCTTTCGAGCAGCGCCTGGGCAATCTCGGCATTGAGCTCGTTATCTTCTGCCAAAAGAACGTTCATGCCGGCAAGCGAGCAGCTGTCTGCTTGCTCGTCCGCGCGTTCTC
>USBA01000015.1 GCA_900552735.1 uncultured Collinsella sp.
GCCCGCGGACTCCGGGATGCTGAATACTCCGGAATTTGCACGCCGCCCCCTGGGGTACCCGTGGGCAAAAAGCAACCGCCCCGCCGAAATATACATTCGAAGGGGCAGTTTATGCAAAAATGTTGCTGTGGGCGCGTCGGCAGCTCGCTAGAACTTGAATCCCAGGACAGGTTACTCGGCACTCTTGAGGGCGCCGACCATGTCGATCTTGTTGAGGGTACGATTGGTGGCGAGGTTGACGATAAACGTAAAGCCAAAGGAAAGCACCACGGCGAGCACGTAGCTTAGCGGCTCGACCTCGACGTCAAAGTACAGCGACGGCATCTGCAAAATGTACGTAAAGCTCTCGGCCAGCAAGCCGCCTAGCGGCACGCCCAGCGCGGCGCCAATCGCCGTGAGGATCAACGTCTCCTTGTTCACGTAATGGTGCACCTCGCCACGGCGGAAGCCCAGCACCTTAATGGTCGCCAGCTCGCGTTCGCGCTCGGAGATGTTCGTGTTGGACAGCGTAAACACCACCACAAACGACAGGCACGCCGCCATAAAGGTCACGAGCACCACGACCGAATTGATAATCGTAAAGTTCGCCTCATAGTTTTCCCAATGCTCGGCCGTGCTCGAAATCGTAAGCCAACCGTCACTCTTAAGATTCTTGCTAAACGCAATCTGGTCGGCCGACGAACCCTTAAGCAGCACAAAGACGCCGTTAAGGCGTACGCTTCGACCGAACGCACGCTCATAGGTGCCCTGCGTCATGTAAAGCGTGTTGCCCAGATAGTTAAGCGAAATGTCGCTGACTTTGACCTTGGCAACATTGAGCGACGAATCCTGGACGTGAGCCGTATCGCCCGGCTGAATCCCCAGCACCAGCTGTGAACTTTTGCTCAGATACACGTCTCCGTCACGCAAAGGCAGCGGTTCTTTGGACTCATCCTCCAGGCGCACGTAATCGCCCAAGTCACCCGTGCGGTCGTCGGGAATCACGATGAGCTGCACGGTCTCGCTCTTGCCGCCAAACGTAAAGGTGACGTTGTCGGTCATAATCGGCAGGGTCGAGGTCACGGTCACGTTGAAATCATTGGCCGCGCTGCGCTCATCCAATGCCGCGCACGTCTGCGAAAAATCGTCGGGATTGGCGACCGCCAGCAGGTCGTAGCGCGTGATATGCCCGTACTGTTTGGGCGAAAGCGCCACCGACGTGTCGCGAATGCCCATACCGCAGATCACGAGCGCCGTGCAGCCGGCGATACCGAAGATGGTCATAAAAGCGCGCTTTTTGTAGCGGAACAGGTTACGTGCTGCCACCTTGTTCAAAAAGCCCATGCGGCGCCAGATAAAGCCGATGCGCTCAAGCAAGATGCGAGAGCCGGCGCGTGGGGCCTTGGGACGCATGAGCGAGGCCGGGGCCTCGGCCATCTCGTGGCGGCAGGCGATAATCGTAGCGCCCACCACGCCCACGGCAAACAGCGCCACCGAGACGATTGAGGACACGATGTCGTACGAGAGCAGCATCTGGGGCAGCGAGTACATGTCGTCGAACACCGTAAACAGGAACAGCGGCAGGCCCACAAATCCGATGATGTTGCCGAGCACGCCGCCGATCAGACATGCCCACAGCGCATAGTCCACGTATTTGGACAGGATGCGCTCGCGTGAATAGCCAAGCGCCTTGTACAGGCCAATAAGCGTGCGCTCCTCCTCGACCATGCGCGTGGCGGTGGTAAGACTGATGAGCACAGCGACGACAAAGAAGATAAATGGGAAAACCGTGGCGATGGCCTCGATCGAAGAACTGTCGCTCTCGACGCTCGAGTAGCTTGCGATGTTACCGCGGTCCTGAATGTACCAGGTGCATTCGCCCAGATCGGAAAGCTCGGCGCGGGCATCGGCAAAATGCTGGTCGGCGGCGGCGCGGCGCTGGTCCAACTCGGCCTGAGCCTGGACGCGCTCCTCGCTGCCCTCGGCCATACGGTTGATGTTATCCTGCTCGATCCCAAAGAGCATGGCGGCCTGACGCTCGGCCGTATCCAAGCTTGTCGGCGTGTCAACCGTCAACTCCTGGACGCGCGCCTTCTCACGCTCCTCGCGGATCTTCTCGATGTTGCCTTTGACCTCGTTGATCTTTGTCGTGTAGGCATCCGAATAGGAGTTAAGACTCTTGGCTCCCTCGACGATCACGTGGACTGCGGAGTAGGAAGAAGATGTCGCGGCATCCTCGCTCACATAGAACTTATAGTCCGCAGCCGAAGCAGCGCGAAAGGCGTTGACTGTCGAGTCGGAGCTCACGTCGGTAGGATCGAGGACCTCGGCCGTAATGGTGTAATCGCCCGCGGCAAACTGATCCTTGGCACTTTGGTTGGACGAGCTCGCGTCATTGGCGGCAAAACTCACCGTATCGCCGAGCTTTTTGCCCGAAGCCTTCAGGAACTTCGAAGTCACCGCGACTTCATCGGCGCTCTCGGGCAAATCGCCGCTCACCAGCACCGGCTGATCGATATTCTCCTTGGAGAGACTTTGCACGACCACGCGCTCGCGCGTTGTGCCCACGGCGGTGTAGGCGGTCTCGGTGTAGATGCCCTCGACCGTCTCGACGCCGTCGACCTCTTGGATAGCCGCGAGATCGTCGCGCGTAAGGCCATAGGTCGACTGCACGTTAATGTCATAGACATTCTGCTGGTCAAAATAGGCGTCGACCGAATCGCACAAATCCTCGCAGCCCGCCTTAAGGCCGCACATCACGCTCACGCCAAGCGCAGTGATGACCACGATAGATAGGAAGCGCTTAAGACTGCCCCGAATCGTGCGGTAGATGCCACGGCGAAAAACCGTCGGCACCATATCGTTTGAGCTTTGGGCGGTACGGTAGGTCGCGAACTCCCGGTCGCGGCCCGCGTGCTCCGTATCGTGGTTTTGGCTGTTTTGGCAATCTTGGTCCATGGGCGCTACCACTCGATCGTCTCGATAGGCACGGGATTTTGCTGGACCGTCTCGCTCTCCACGCGGCCGCTCTTAAAGCGGATCAGGCGATCGGCCATGGGCGCCAGCGCGGAGTTGTGGGTGATGATAATGACCGTGATGTCCTGCTTGCGGCAGGTGTCCTGTAGCAACTGCAAGATCTGCTTGCCGGTTTTGTAGTCGAGTGCACCCGTGGGCTCGTCGCACAAAAGCAGCTTGGGATTCTTGGCCAGTGCGCGGGCAATGGACACGCGCTGCTGCTCGCCGCCCGAAAGCTGTGCCGGAAAGTTGCCCAGGCGCTCGCCCAGGCCAACCTGACGAAGCGTCTGTTCGGCATCAAGCGAATCGGGGCAGATCTGAGCCGCGAGCTCAACGTTTTCGAGCGCCGTCAAGTTGGGGACCAAATTGTAGAACTGGAAGACAAAGCCGACGTCGGCGCGGCGGTATTCCACGAGCTGCGCCTCGTTGGCAGAGCTCACGTCGCGCCCGTCCACCGTCACGGTGCCGGAAGTCGCCGTATCCATGCCGCCCAGGATGTTGAGCGCCGTGGTCTTGCCGGCGCCCGAGGCGCCCAGGATAATGGCGAGCTCACCGCGCTCGACCGTAAAACTCGCGCCGTCGAGCGCGTGAATGCGGGCGTCGCCCTCGCCGTATGCCTTGATGACGTCTTTGAATTCGATATAAGCCATCGAGTAATTCCCATCTGGTCGGATAACTCTTTAGTATTACCCATTTCGCACCGACCAAAAAGGGACAGGTTTATTTTGGCAGGTTTTATATGGGGAAACGGCAGCTATAGATGAGGCTACGGGGAGGCAGGGAAATCATCGACGGGGTCAGGCCGACCGCCAAACACAACGCACGTATCTCTATCTGTCAACCAAATCATTCGAACAGCTGTTCGTTTCTATGATATGATTCCGCTATTTAAGCAGGCCAATACGCAGAAAGGCGGCCAACATGGCGTTCGACTTTAAGAAGGAATGCAAGGAGCTCTACAAGCCTGCAAGCAAGCCGAGCATCGTAACTGTCCCGCCTATGAGCTACGTTGCAGTTCGCGGAAAGGGCGACCCAAATACCGAAGGTGGCGAGTATCAAAACGCCCTGCCGCTGCTTTACGGCATCGCCTATACCGTCAAGATGTCGAAGAAAGGCTCAAGGAGTATCGAGGGCTATTTCGACTTTGTGGTACCGCCGCTCGAGGGTTTCTGGTGGCAAGACTCCCCGAGCGGCGACATCGATTATGTACGCAAGGACGATTTCAACTTTATCTCGTGCATTCGCCTGCCCGATTTCGTCACCCGAGATGACTTTGACTGGGCAGTCGCGGAAGCCACGACCAAAAAGAAACTGGACTTTTCCGCCGTCGAGCTGCTTAAAGTTGATGAAGGTCTCTGCGTTCAATGCATGCATACCGGACCCTATGACAGCGAGCCGGCAACCGTAGACGCTATGTATGAATACGCGACCGAGCAGGGCTATGTCCCCGACTTCTCAGACACCCGCTTACATCACGAAATCTATCTCTCCGATCCGCGCAAATGTGCACCGGAGAAACTTAAGACTGTGGTTCGTCATCCTATCAAGCGTGCTGAATAGCGTGGAGCGTCATTTCACGCGCTAGGTTTTAAGCCAGCCAACCAGCCGCCTCCTAGGCTGTCAAGCAATTATCTTGACGCGGCCCGCCGCATCTTATATCCCCTAGGGGAAATTGCGTCCCGTTCTGAAGCCTCAAACTGGGATGCAGTTTTCGCTAGGCGCCCCAAGAGGAAAGTGCGTCCCACTCCGCAGCGTCACGCTGGGACGCACCCTCTGCCCACGCTCTCTTCCGCCGGCGTTTCCCCAGATAGAGCCTGCCAAAATAAACTTGTCCCTTTTTGGCAGGTTTTAGAAGCGGACGGTGAAGGTGATCTGGTTGCCGTGGCCGCAGACAGAAGCGCTCCCGCCATGGGCCTCGGCAATGGCTCGCACCACGGATAGGCCCACGCCCGAGCCGCCCGTCTTGGAGCTACGCGAGACGTCTGCACGGTAGAAGCGGTCGAACAGTCGGTCCAGGTCGCCTTCGGGCAGCTCATCCACGGCGTTCGATACGACAAGTTCGGCGGCCCCCTTACCCTGACCGCGCGAGGCTGCACGCAGGCTTAGCTCAATCACGCTGCCCTCGCTCGCATAGCGCGTGGCGTTGTCCAGCAGCAGCTCAACAACCTGCGCCACTGCCGCGGCATCGGCATGGGCCCGCACACCGCTCGCGATCGACGTCGACAGCCGCTTTCCGCGCGAAACCGCCACCGATTCAAACGGCGCCGCAGCCTTGTCCACGGCCTCCGAAAGATCAAACGATGTCATGGCAAAGCCCGCCGAGCCCTCGTCCATGCGAGCCAAAAACACCAGACGTTCCGTGAGCGCCGTCAGCCGCGCGACCTGCTCGTGAATGCTCTGCGTCCACTCACTCTCGCCGCTCTCGATCTCTTGTACCTCATTGGCGGCGTCAATTACAGCCAGCGGCGTCTTGATCTCGTGGCTCGCATCGGTAATAAAGCGCTTTTGCTTGCTGTAGCTCTCGACCATCGGTCGAATCACCGCGCCCGAGGCGCCTGCTACAATTGCCAACACCGCCAGCCAGCCAATGCAGCTGATTGCCACGCTCGCCCTCAAAAACGAATGAAAGCTTGCAAGCTCGCGCGAGCAGTCCACGAACACATAGGTGGTCTCATCGTCTTGAACGTCAGTCGTATAGCGATAATTGCCAGAAAAACCCGAGACCCAACCCTTGGAATGCAACTTTGCGGCAATACTGACGGCGCGCTTGGCACCCACCGCGGCAATGCGGGCCGTATTGACATCGACAACCTGTCCGGCGTCAATCGTCACCGTAAAGTAGCGCGTGTCGAAGGGAGACTCCGCCGTCATGCCTTCGAAGTGCCCGATGCGAACGCCCGCTTGGCCATCGCCGGCATCCTTGCCATTAGCGGGATCGTCTTTAGGCTCGTCCCTCCAATCGATACCGTCCTTGCCCGCCAGAATATAGTCCAGGCGAGTGTCGGCCATCTTGCAGACATGCGAATAATTGACGATGTTGATGCCGGCGATGATGAGCGTGAGCACCACAGTTACGGCGCCCATGGCAACGAGGATAAACTTTCGACGCAGGCGGCGGCCCAACGCGTCAACAGAATTTGCCCGCCCCGTACTACTCGAGGCGGCGTGAAACCGCTCCATCATGCGCTTGCACCACGTGCGTACGCTCACGCCTGCTCGCTTTCCTCGACAACCTCAAGCGAATATCCCTGATTACGCGACGCTCGGATGGCCACGTTGGCACCAAGCGCCGTCAGCTTTTTGCGCAGGTACGAGATGTAGACCCACACCACGTTGGCGCCTTCGGGCGCGTCCTCACCCCAAACCCCAAGCATCAGACGCTCGGTGGGCATGCGCGTGCCGGCGTTGCGCATAAAGAGCTCCATAAGCTGAAACTCACGATTGGCCAGGTGCTCCTCGCCCAAAGGGCCAACGAGCGTGCACGATGCCGTGTCGAGACGCACGTTGCCCACGCTGAGCGTCGTGGCGTCAATTGCCGTCGCGGCACGCGTCATGGCACGAATGCGAGCGAGCAGTTCCTTGGCGGCGAACGGCTTAGTCAGGTAATCGTTAGCGCCGGCGTCCAGACCCTCGACCTTATCGGACACCTCGCTTTTTGCCGTGAGCATAATGATGGGCAGACGCTTACCGGCGGCGCGTGTGCGCTTGAGCACCTCAATGCCATCCATGCCGGGCATCATGATGTCCAGGATTGCGGCGTCATAGTCGTTGGCGAGCAGATATTCGAGCGCCGTCAGACCGTCGAGGGCGGTGTCGACCTCGTAGTCGCTATGTTGAAGAATCGCGGTAAGGGCACGGGAGAGGCCGGGTTCGTCCTCGGCAAGCATCAGCTTCATAGTTGTTCCTTTGGCGCGCGGCTATACAGATTTCGATATTGCCGATGATAGCGCACCGCCAGCCGCCTTAGCGCAGCCTTAGCTGCTCAACCTGCACGTTTCTAAAAACGCTGGATAGGGCTTAGCCAAACTTAAGGCGCAGATGCCGAGCGCATGTCTGCGCGTCAGCCGCGGTAGAACAGCTTTGTCACGAGGACAGCCATACCACCTCGCGACGGCATGTTGAGACCATGCCATCCCCTTTGATGCGGGAGCCGCCAACGCGGGCTGCTCCGCGCCTATCCGATTGGAGAACACTATGGGCAGCTTGTTCAACCGCAATACCGACGGTGTCACCGGCAGCGAGAGCGCCGAGCCCAATACGGCATCCCAACACGCAGCGAGCGATGTGCCCGCCACGGTCGTCAATCCACTCTATGCGGGAGAGTCTGCTGGAGAGCACGCCATGCCCGCCGGCACGTCGGCGCCCGCTCCCGATACCCGCGCATATGTCGCCGAACCCGCTCCGCAGCAGACGGTCTCCACCAAAGAGCACGACGACAAACAGCCCAGTCGCGCCGCCAACCTGCTCCTAGTCGCAACGCTTGCGGCCGTTTGTGGGCTCGCTGGCGGGCTTGCAGGTGGTGCCATCATGAGCGCCGCGACCGGCGGATCGGCCCAGGCCGTGCAGGGTGGCATGGGCGCCGGCCAGGGCGGCATGCAGGGCGGCGGGGCACCGAGCCCGGATGGCGCCACCGGCAACGGCAACGGTGCCTCGGATAGTAGCGCTCCGAGTGGGCAGGCGCCCACGGGCGCACCCGACGCGAGCGGTTCTGTCGATGGCTCGACCGATGGCAGCTCAACCGACGCCCCGGGCGATGCGCCTGCGGACACGAGTGCCGACGCCGACACCTCGCAGACTTCCCTTTCCGCCTAGCCGCCTGAACAGAAAGGCACGATCATGACTAAGCCCGACATCATCGCGCAGGACGCCCGCGCCGTACCTGCGACCACGCAAAACCGCCCCGCGCCCGCAACCGCTCAACCACAAACCAAGGCAGCGACGGAGCAAGCAGCTCAAAGCACGCCCTCCCCTTCTTCCATCCTCAACTGCGGCGAGCCGCGCGAAGTCGACTGCGACTTTGTCATCCCCGTCTTTAACGAGCAGGCCGAACTCGGCTCCTCAATCATGCTGCTGATGGATCAGCTACGCCAGATTTCGCTTCATGCCAAGTCGTTTACCTGGCAAATCGTGATTGCCGACAACGCCAGCAGCGACAAGACTTGGGAACTCGCCCGCATCCTCGGCTGCAAGTTTCCCTTTACACTCCGTGCCATCCGCATTCCCCAAAAGGGTCGCGGTCGTGCGCTCAAAATCGCATGGAGCACGTCCAAGGCCCGCGTGCGCGCCTATATGGATGTCGATCTCTCCACCGATATTCGGCAGATTCCCGAGCTTGTCGGCCCCATTCTGGACGGACGCGCCGACGTTTGCTTTGGCTCACGTCTGCTGCCAGCGTCGCGTGTGGAACGCTGCGTCAAACGCGAGTTTATCTCACGCTCGTATAACCGCATGCTGCAGAGCTATCTGAGCGTGCATTTTCACGATGCACAGTGCGGATTTAAGGCGATATCTGCCGAGGCCGCAGACACACTGCTGCCGCTCATCCAGGACAACGAATGGTTCTTCGATACCGAGCTTTTGGTCCTGGCCGAACGCATGGGCATCGCATCCTGCGAGTTTGCCGTGCGCTGGAAGGAGGACCCTGGCACGACCGTGCATATCGTCGACACGGTGCGCAAGGACCTTGCCGGCATGAAGCGGCTCAAGGCGAGCGAGGGGCAGACAGGTGCTACGCCGACAAGCGCGTATCGTTATCCCCTCAAGCAGGCGGCGGATGCCTGATGAGCTTTGACACCCTTCGCCAATCAGCACATGTCTCGCAGGGGGCGCGCTCTCTTCGCCGCGAGCTGCGCGCGTCCTCGGCTCCATCGCTCGCCCCCGCCCGCGGCCCAATCGACTGGATCGCCGTTGCACTGCTCATGCTTGCAGCCACATTCGTCTTCTTTTGGAACCTGACCGCCTCGGGCTACGCCAACGAGTTTTACAGCGCCGCGGCGCAGGCGGGCTCCAAGAACTGGGAGGCTTTCCTGTGGGGCAGCTTGGATGCCGGCAACGCCATCACCGTCGATAAACCACCCGCATCCATCTGGCTCATGGCGCTTTCGGTGCGCCTGCTGGGCTTGAGCTCGTTTGCGATTCTGCTGCCGCAGGCGCTCATGGGCGTTACGTGCACGTATTTGCTGTACGCCACCGTGCGCCGCGTTTGGGGCAACGCCGGCGGCATCGTGGCGGGCATCGTGTTTATCACCGCGCCCGTCGCGGCCCTCATGTTTCGCTTTAACAACCCCGATGCCCTGCTCATCTTGCTTATGCTGAGCGCCGCCGCCTGCGTACTGCGCGGACTCGAGCTGCCAGCGGACCGTCACGGCAATCGCATGCGCACCCGCTGGTATGCCGTGGCCGGCCTGCTAATCGGCCTGGGCTTTTTGACTAAGCAGTTCCAGGTGCTTTTGGTACTCCCCGGTTTTGGCTTGGCCATGTTGTTGCTTTCGCCCACGACTTGGCCGCGCCGCCTGCTCGACGCTGTCGTGGCACTCGGTGCCATGGTTGTCGGCGCCGGCTGGTGGGTAGCGCTCACCGTGCTAGTGCCGAGCGGCTCGCGCCCCTACTTTGGCGGCTCACAAACCGACTCGTTTATCGAACTTACCTTTAGCTACAACGGCCTGGGGCGCCTGACCGGCAACGAAACCGGCTCGGTCATCCCCGGAGCGTCCGAGGCGCTCAACGGCGCCTGCCAGGGCGGCATGTGGGGCGAAACTGGCCTGTTCCGTCTATGGACGAGCGACTTTGGCGACCAGATCACCTGGCTCGCCCCCATCGCCTTCGCTGCCATTATTCTCGGCCTTATCGCCGCCACGCCCGCCAAAAGGGGACAGGTTTATTTTGGCAGGTTTTATCTGGACAAACGTGGGGGTGAGGCCGGTCTGGACACCGTTGCACACATCCGCCGCGCTCAGGTTGTCATCTTTGGCGCCTGGCTTGTCGTGACATGGCTCGTCTTTAGTTTTATGGCCGGCATCTTCCACGCCTACTACACCGCGGCGCTCTCCCCCGCCATCGCGGTACTGGTCGCCATATGCGGCGCCAGCCTGCTTGAGCTTCGTAATCATTCCTGGATGCCGAACATCACGGGGCTTCTGATTGCCATAACGAGCTCCTGGGATATGGCGCTGATATTACGCTCCGGCAGCTTTGTCCGGCTGGGCGTCTGCATCGGCGTGATTGGCGTGGTGGCAGGACTTGCACTCTGCATCATCGGCTTTTGGATGCAGGATTGCCTGCCTACGACATGGCCTTTGACTCTGAAACACGGCGCCCGCGGCGTTGCGACGATCGGCATCGTTGCCCTCTTAGCTGGGCCGATTGTTTGGACCACCTGCACGATTTCGACCGGGCACACTGGCTCGATTGTCACGGCAGGACCCGGTGACAGCATGAGCGGTGGCGGCCCCGGTGGCAACGGAGCTACGCCTGACGGCGGATCCAGCCTGCTCGGCGGCACGTCCGCCAACGATAGCCTGGTCGAGCTGCTCACACAAAATGCCAGCGGTTACCGCTGGGCAGCAGCGACCACGGGATCGCAAAACGCCGCGAGCTACCAGCTGGCAAGCGAGCTTCCCGTCATGGCCATCGGTGGCTTTAACGGATCGGATCCCGCGCCCACGCTCGATGAGTTCAAGGTCTACGTTGCCCAAGGCCTCATCCGCTACTACATCGCAAGCGGCGGCATGGGTGGCGGTATGGGCGGCACGCAGATGGGCGGCTCGAGCGCTGCAAGCGAGATCGCCGAATGGGTCGCTCAAAACTACACGGCCCAGACCATCGGCAACACAACCGTCTACGACCTGCAAGAGCAATAGGGGTTTCCCGCCGCTAAACAAAAGGCGCCGCGAAAGGACAGCGACTCGTCCCTTCGCGGCACCTTCGTCATGCAAAGTGCCCTGGCGTTATTCCTCGTACGCGCCCTCAAGCCGAAGCAGCCACTCCTTGCGGTCAAGCCCGCCGGCATATCCGTTGAGCGAGCCGTCGGCGGCAACCACGCGATGGCACGGCACGATAATCGAAATGGGATTGCGTGCAACCGCAGCCCCCACGGCACGCGGGGACACAACGGGAGCCTCGTTTCCCGGCGCACGATGTCGAGCGGCAACACGCTGGGCGATCTCGCCATACGTAGTGACCTCGCCACGCGGAATAGAAAGCAGCTCAAACCAAACCTCGCGCTGAAACGCCGTACCAATCATATGCAACGGCGGCGTAAACCGAGGTTCCTGCCCTGCAAAATAAGCATTCAGCCAAGCCCACGAACGCTCAAGCACCGAAGACGCCGCACCATTTGCAGGACTCACCGACGACATGCCGCCAGCACCAGAAACTGCATCGGCGCCTTCAACATGTTCGGGATCTTCTTTGAGAAGCGTGGAGCCAAAATGCTCCTGCCCCTCAAACCAAAGCCCCGTCAGACCGCGGCCATCAGCGGCAAGCAAGATTTCGCCCAAAGGCGAGGCAAACGTCGTCGTGACCACCAGCGGCTCCTTTCAAAACTCCGCACCATAATACCGCGAATTGTGCAGACAACCTGTCTGATACGCCCGGGCAGGCTCGTAATTGTTTAAGTGAGACCGCTTTTCCCAATCAAGCGAAGATGACGCGGGGGCTCGACGCCAAAGCGGTACCCATACCAGCTGAGCTCTAATACTTTTCCCGGGAAGTGAACGAGTAAAAACGAAGCCCCGGAGCATCCACACCTTTAGACCGCAAAACCGCAGGATTCGCACAGCAAAACCGCAGGAAATAGCGGTCAAAATATGCCTATGCTTCAGGGGTCAAAATAAGGTCGTTCACTTCTCGGGAAAAGTATTAGACCCCGATTCACCCCAACCCCAAAGTCACCTCAGGCGGCAGGCGCAGCGCGCCGCAGCTGCCGTCACGGCCCCGCAGTCACCCCAGGCAGCAGGCGCGAACGCGCCGTAGCTGCCGGCCGCGCCCCACAGTCCCCAAAGGCGGCAGGCGCGAAGCGCCGAGGCCGCCGCCGGGACCAGAGCCCGCAACGGCCACGTGCCCCCACATCAGCCCAGCGGCCCCAACCAACAACGGCCCCATCACAGGCCGCTTGCAGCAGCGTCACCGCAGGCGGGGCCGGGCTTAGTTTTCAGAACGTCCTCGACCATGTGTGGCGCCTTGTCCTGCTCCTTCGGAGCCGCGGACAAGGCGCCACACTGGTCTGCGGAGTGTTCTGAAAACTAAGCCCGGCCCCGCCGGACAGGCCACACTACTCGCAGAGCAGCTTAGCGATCTGGACGGCGTTGGTCGCCGCGCCCTTACGGATTTGGTCGCCGCAGCACCAGAAGGTGATGCCACGCGCGGCCTCGGGGTTCGAGATGTCGCGGCGCACGCGACCGACCCAAATCAGGTCCTGGTCGGACGTATCCATCGGCATGGGGAAGCGGTCGTGCGCATCCTCGGCAGCCATATCGTCAACCAACTTGACGCCGGGAGCAGCAGCCAGCGCAGCACGGGCCTCGTCAACCGTAATGTCGCGCTCAAACTCAAGCGTAATGCTCTCGGAGTGCGAGCGCAGCACGGGCACGCGCACGCAGGTGCAGTTCACGCGCAGCTCGGGCAGGTGCATGATCTTGCGGCCCTCGTTTTGCAGCTTCATCTCCTCGGAGGTAAAGCCCTCCTCCTTGACGCCGCCAATCTGCGGAATCAGGTTACTCGCCAGCTGGGCGGCAAACGCGCGCGGCTCGGGAATCTCCTCGCCAAGGCCTTGGGCGGCCAGCTGAGCCTCGAGCTCGGCCATACCGGGAGCGCCAGCACCCGAAGCCGCCTGATACGTCGAGACGATCATGCGCTTCACGCCGGCGAGCTGATGCAGCGGCCACGTGGGAACCAGGCCGATGATGGTCGCGCAGTTGGGATTGGCGATAAGGCCGTGATGCCACTTGATGTCGTCGGCATTGATCTCGGGCACGACCAGCGGCACCTCAGGATCCATGCGGAAGGCGTGGCTGTTGTCGACCACGACGGCGCCGCGCTTGACGGCCTCGGGCAGTAGCTCCTTCGCGATGTCGTCGCCGGCAGCACCGAGTACGATGTCGCAGCCCTCAAAGGCCTCGGGGCAAGCCTCCTCAATCACAACCTGCTCGCCGCGGAACTCAACGGTTTTGCCCGCGGAGCGTGCACTTGCCAGCAGCTTGAGCTTGCCAACCGGAAACTCCTGCTCGTTGAGGCACTCGAGCATCTGGGTGCCCACGGCTCCCGTCGCGCCCAAAATAGCAACCGTGTACTGTTTCATGCTTCCCCCTTTAAAGGCTGTGGCTTTTGCCCGCATGCCGAGCAGGCCAATTATTGTTGCCAGTGTATACAAGAACGGGGCGGGCACGAAACCCGCCCCGTCGAAACGAAACCGAAATGAAACGCCCCACCGTAGATTTTTGAAACACGACCCAAAAATCTACCAAGCAGTCGCTATTTTTTGAGCGCGGCCAGGGCGGGATCAACCGGCGCGGGAGCCTCCAGGTCGGAGACCTTCACAATGCCGTTTTCGTCGGAGAAGGCACGGTAAATGGTCTGAATCGCCAGGTCGAAGTCCTTCTCCTCGACACCGATAATGATGTTGATCTCGTCGCAGCTCTGCGAAATCATGCGCACGCTCACGCCGGCCTGACCAAGCATGCCAAACAGATGGCCCGAGATGCCTGCACGGCCGCGCAGGTTACGACCGACGGTCGCGATAAGCGCCAAGCCCTCGACAACCTCGATCTCGAGCGGCTCGACCTCCTGCTGAATGTCGCCCACGAGCGAGTACAGCGAGTCGTGAACGTCCTGCTCCTGCACCACGGCGCCAAAGCGGTCGACACCGGTGGGCATGTGCTCGACGGAAACGTCATAGCGCTCGAAGACCGAAAGCGCACGGCGCATAAAGCCGACACGGGGCTTGGTGCGGTCGCGGGCAACGTTGATGGCGACAAAGCCGCGCTTGCCGGTCACGCCGGTAATGATAGGCTCCGCCTCACCCTCGTCGGCCGTCTCGCTAATGATGGTGCCGGGGTCCTGCGGCGCATTGGTGTTCTTGATGACCAGCGGAATGCCTGCCTCGCGCACGGGGAAAACGGCCTCCTCGTGCAGGACGCTTGCGCCCATGTACGAAAGCTCGCGCAGCTCCTCGTAGGTAACGCGCGCAATGGGCTGAGCCTCGGGAACAATACGCGGATCGGCAGAATAGAAGCCCGAAACGTCGGTCCAGTTCTCGTACAGATCGGCGCCAAGGCACTTGGCCAGAATCGAGCCCGAGATATCGCCGCCGCCTCGATCGAGCAGCTTAATCTGGCCCTCACGCGTCGCGCCGTAGAAACCGGGCATAACAAAGCCACCCTGCTGGCCGTACTCCTGCACCAGCTCGGAGGTGCGGTTCATGCTGAGCGTACCATCGTGATGGAACGCCACAACCGTCGCGGCGTCCAGGAACGGCAGGCCCAGGTACTCGGCCATCAGACGGGCGGTAAAGTACTCGCCGCGGCTCACGAGCTCCTCGGTGGAGTAGCCGCCCGAGCGGGCGCGCTCGGCAAAGGCTGCGAACTCCTCGCGGATGGGATAGGTGAGCTCCAGCTCGTCAGCGATATCAAAATAGCGCTGGCCAATGTCCTCGAGCAGCTCCTCACACGACACGTGATATTTAACGTGCGCGTTAACCAAGTAGAGCAGGTCGGTCACCTTGGTGTCGCCCTTAAAGCGGCGACCGCAGGCGGAAACCACCACAAAACGGCGGGCAGGGTCGGCATCGACGATGGCCTTGATCTTCTTGAAGTGTTCGGCGTCGGCGACCGACGAGCCGCCAAACTTGGCAATTTTTATCATGGCGTGGAGGTTACCTTTCTAAAAGCCTCTGCGAACCTATTTTGCGCGCTCTGATACCATGGTTTCACCGATTGGGACCAAGGTATCCGAGGAGCACTGTTATATGGGAACTTATCATAGTACACGAGGACGCACTTTATCATGCTCAAGTAAGGTGGCAATCCGCACCGGCATAGCTCCCGACGGGGGTTTGTTTGTCTCGGACGAGCTCGGCACCCAGCAGGTCGATATCAGCTCGCTTGCATATAAATCGTACTTTGAAATCGCTCAAGATGTGTTGGGAATGTTACTGAACGATTACACGGACGAAGAAATTTCGGCGTGTGTCGACGAGGCATACCGCGGCACGTTCGCGAGCGAAGAGGTTACGCCGCTCGTCAAACTCGACGCCGCACCGGGCGCCGACGCCCCGCAAACCTATGTGATGGAGCTCTTTGGCGGCCCCACGAGCGCCTTTAAGGACGTCGCCCTGCAGATGCTTCCCCGTCTGATGGCCCGCACCTCTGCCAAGGACGGCGGCGCCGAGCGCATCATGATCGTCACCGCCACGTCGGGCGACACGGGCAAGGCAGCACTCGCCGGCTTTGCCGACGCCCCGGGCACGGGCATCACCGTCTTTTATCCCGAGGGCAAAGTCAGCCGCGTACAGAATCTGCAGATGTCCACTCAGGAGGGCGATAACGTCGCCGTCTGCGGCATCCGCGGCAACTTTGACGACGCCCAGAGCGCCGTCAAGCGCATCTTTGCCGATAAGGAGCTTGCCGAGCGTCTGGAGGCCGCAGGCACGGTGCTTTCGAGTGCCAACTCCATCAACGTCGGCCGTCTGGTACCGCAGGTCGTCTACTACTTTGCCGCCTATGCGCAGCTGTTGCGCGCCGGCGCCATCGAGGCCGGCGACGCCGTGGAGTTCTGCGTACCGACCGGCAACTTTGGCGATATCCTGGCCGGTTACTATGCCAAGCGCATGGGTCTGCCCGTCGCCAAGCTCATCGTCGCGAGCGACAAGAACAACGTGCTGGCTGACTTCCTGACCACCGGCGTCTACGACCGCAACCGCCCGTTCTTCACGACCATCTCGCCTTCGATGGACATCCTCATCAGCTCTAACCTGGAGCGCATGCTCTACTTCCTGTCCGATGGCGACTGTGAGCTCGTTGCCGGCCTTATGGAGCAGCTTGCCCAGACCGGCCGCTACGAGGTGCCCGCCGAGCTGCTGGCCAAGATCCAGAGCGTGTTTGGCTGCGGCTGGGCCAGCGAGGACGAGATCCGCACTGCCATCAAGAGCTGCTGGGATGCGAACGGCTACGTGATTGACCCGCACACCGCTTGCGGCTATCACGTCTTTGAGCAGGTCGCTCCCGCCGAGGGCGCCAAGGCCCGCGTGCTGCTTTCGACCGCCAGCCCCTACAAGTTCCCGCGCGCCTGCTGCGACGCCCTGGGACTCAACGTTCCCGAGGACGACTTTGAGGCCATGCGCGTGCTCGAGCAGGCAACCAACACGGTCGCCCCGACCCAGCTCGCCGAACTCGAATCCAAACCCATCCGCTTCGAAGACGTCTGCGACGTCGATGAGATGGCAAGCTACGTCGAGTCCGCAGCAAAAAAGATGGCTACCAACTAAAACCCCTTATAAGGCGCCGGCGAAAGCCGGCGCACCTTCTTTTATCAGAAACCCACCGGGATGATGACGAGCTGACATGCGGGTCTGCCTGTTTAGTTCGTCGCGAGTTCCGCACGAGCCGGAAAGCACTTAATGTGCTTTCCGAGCGAGCCAGGACTGCCCGAGCAGCGAACTAAACAGGCAGACCGCCCAGGAGATTCCCATGATCAAAATCACCGTCCCCGCCACCAGCGCGAACCTAGGCATTGGCTACGACACCCTCGGCATGGCCGTCAGCCTCTACTCGCACTTCACCTTCGAGCGCGCCGACAAGCTCACCATCTCGGGCTGCCCCGAGGAATTCCAAAACGAGAACAACCTGGTCTACGTTAGCTTTGTCGATGCACTGGCCGCATGGGGCGAGCCGGCCTTCCCCGTCGCCATCGACATTCAGACTGACGTTCCCGTCGCCCGCGGCCTGGGCTCCAGCTCCACCTGTGTCGTCGCCGGCATTATGGCCGCCGCCGCGCTGACAGGCCACACCGTCGACCGTGCCGAGCTCGTCCGCATTGCCACCGAGGTCGAGGGCCATCCCGATAACGTCGCCCCCGCTATCCTGGGCGGCGCCGTCTGCTCCTTTACGCCGACCGATTCGCTCCCCCAGTGCCTGCGCTACGAGGTGAGCGATCGCCTGCGTTTTATTACCGTGATTCCGCCCTACGAGGTACACACGAGTGAGGCGCGCAAGGTCGTGCCGCAGGAGATTCCGCTTTCCACCGCCGTATGGCAGATGGGCCGCATCGCCGGCATGACGCGCGGTCTCGAGACCGGCGATCTGGACCTGATTGCCGCCGCCAATGACGACCGCATCCAGGAACCCTATCGTCGCCGTCTGATTCCCGACTACAACGCCGTGCGCGACACCTGCCTTAACGGCGGCGCCAAGACCATCTGGATCAGTGGCTCCGGCTCGACCCTCATGGCCGTAACCGACGATACCATCGTGGCGAAGTTCCTGCAGGTCAAGCTGCGCGAGCAGTTCCCCAAATGTGACACGCATATTCTGACGTGCGACACGGAAGGCGCTCAAATCGAGTACTTGTAGCGCCCTGCCTCATTGCTCTCACCGGTCCCCTTGGGGCTTACCCTGAAAACGTCCTCGATCATGAATTGCCCCGTCGTGGGGGGGGGGGGGGGGGGGGGGGGGGTGGGGCAATTTTTTTGGGGTTTTTTTTTTGGGGGCCACCCCCAAGGGGGACCTGCGCAGCCTCGACAGGATAATCGCATTCGCTGATTTAATCTTGCGTTCCTTCGGAGCAGCGAACAAGGAACCCTTCACGATACGGAAAGATTTGGGGGCAAAGCCCCTGGCCTCCCCTACGTTAACTTCGCTGGCGGCGGCTACAGGAACCTACGCTCTGGAAAGTCGCCGGGCTGATTTTTTGGCTTCTATTTGATAAAGACGCACTTCCCAGCATCTCATTCGCCCTATAGCTCTGTTTTAATTTCTAATTGATGATCGATGCGTGGCGTCATCTAATTATCTTCGCTACTCAAAACAGCCCCAAGTTTACGTACTAGCGTCTCAACAGTAATTCCGAGTGCATCCGCATAGACAAACTGCTCATAAACCCTAAGGCTACGTTCCCCGGTCTCGACCTTTGAGATGAACGACTGAGGTACCCCCAGTTTCTTTGCGAGTTCAACCTGAGTGATACCTTGCTCCCGACGAATCTGGGAAAGGCATTTTCCGCATGTCCTGTTAGCATCAACGTTCATGCCGTTTACGCTATATTCCATTTTGATATATCCCAAACTGGGATATATTTATGTCACCAGCCATTCCGCTTATCAAAAATGCCCATCGCAGATTCATAGCTA
>USBA01000016.1 GCA_900552735.1 uncultured Collinsella sp.
TAACCCTTGAAATTGTGAGGTATACATCAACAGGGGAGACCGAAACGAAAGAGCCCTTTACCATCGTCTATTCGTAAGATTTGGGGTCGCTTCCTACTAGGGGAAGCGGCCTCTTTTGCGTTAAATGGAAACGCCGCCGATTTCCATGCGACAGATGAGAGCAGATCACCGCTGGAGCGCGACGTTTCCCCAGATAAAACCGACCAAAATAAACCTGTCCCTATTTGGAAGGGAACGTTGCCCCGACAAGCACGTCGGATTCCCGGTCCGGGCGGCCCGCTGTTTAAGTTTGTCGCGAGTTCCGCACGCAAAGGAAAGCACTTAATGTGCTTTCCGTCTTGCGCAGGACTGTAGAGCAGCAAACTTAAACAGCGGGCCGCCCGGGCCGGGAATCCGCCCCCGCGCACAGGAGGGGATTCCTTTTGTGTAGGCTTTGCGGAAATATGGCTATTTTGGGATACGCCCGGCGGCGTGGTCTGTTGACGGCACAGCTAACGGCACGTATCCTATCGAACTGCGTGTTTCGTAGGGGGATGCTGACCCCTCGATTCAAGCCGTTGCACTTTACAGAAAGCTGGAATCATTCGAGAAGGAGTACGCTTTGCCTACTATTAACCAGCTGGTTCGCCAGGGCCGTCGTTCCGTGCCCAAGAAGTCCAAGAACGCTGCTCTGCAGCACAACTCCCAGAAGCGCGGCGTGTGCACCCGCGTCTTCACCACGAGCCCCAAGAAGCCGAACTCGGCTCTTCGTAAGGTTGCCCGTGTTCGCCTTGTCAACGGCATCGAAGTTACTGCTTACATCCCGGGTGAGGGCCACAACCTGCAGGAGCACTCCATCGTGCTCGTCCGCGGCGGTCGTGTCCGTGACCTCCCTGGTGTCCGTTATCACGTCATCCGTGGCGCCTACGACGCTGCTCCGGTCCAGAACCGTATGCAGGCCCGTTCCAAGTACGGTGCTAAGCGCCCCAAGGCCAAATAAGCCAGATAACGTTTTGATACTTTCGCCGTGTGCCGCCTAAGCGCCGCACGGTAGACACTTAAGGAGATTTCACATGCCGCGTCGTGCAGCAGCTAATCGTCGTGAGGTTCAGCCTGACGCCGTTTACAACAACCGCCTGGTGACTCAGCTCATCAACAAGGTCCTTCTTGACGGCAAGAAGGCCACCGCTGAGCGCATCGTTTACACCGCTTTCGAGATCGTTGCCGAGAAGTCCGAGGGTGGCGACGCTCTCGCTACCTTCAAGAAGGCTATGGATAACGTCAAGCCCACGCTCGAGGTTAAGCCCAAGCGTGTCGGTGGCGCTACCTATCAGGTCCCGATGGAGGTCAACTCCCGTCGTTCCACCGCTCTGGGTATCCGCTGGATCGTCAACTTCTCCCGCGCTCGCAAGGAGAAGACCATGGCCGAGCGTCTCGCCAACGAGATTCTCGACGCCTCCAACGGCCTGGGCGCTTCCGTCAAGAAGCGTGAGGACGTCTTCAAGATGGCCGAGGCCAACCGCGCGTTCTCTCACTATCGTTGGTAAGTTAAGGTAAGGAACTAACATGGCTAAGCCTAAGTACAAGCTTTCCGATACCCGTAACATCGGCATCATGGCTCACATCGATGCCGGTAAGACCACCACGACCGAGCGTATTCTTTACTACACCGGTAAGACCCACAAGATCGGTGAGGTTCATGAGGGCGCTGCCACCATGGACTGGATGGTTCAGGAGCAGGAGCGCGGCGTAACCATTACCTCCGCTGCTACCACGTGCTTCTGGAACAAGGACGGTAAGGACTACCGCATCCAGATCATCGACACCCCGGGCCACGTTGACTTCACCGCTGAGGTCGAGCGCTGCCTGCGCGTCCTCGATGGCGCTGTCGCCGTCTTCGACGCCGTTGCCGGCGTTCAGCCCCAGTCTGAGACCGTTTGGCGTCAGGCTTCTACCTTCAACGTCCCCCGTATCGCCTTCATCAACAAGTATGACCGCGTGGGCGCTGACTTCTTCAACGCTATCGAGACCATGAAGGATCGTCTCGACGCTAACGCCGTGGCCGCTCAGGTCCCGATGGGCGCCGAGGACAACTTCTGGGGCGTCATCGACCTCGTCACCATGACCGCATGGGACTTCAAGGCCGACGACAAGGGCATGACCTACCCCGAGCCGATGGACGAGATCCCGGCTGAGTTCGCCGACATCGCTGCCACCAAGCGCGAGGAGCTCCTCGACGCTGCTGCCAGCTTTGACGACGAGCTCATGGAGAAGATCCTCATGGAGGAGGACTTCACCGTCGAGGAGCTCAAGGCTGCTCTGCGCAAGGGCGTTCTGGCCAACGAGCTCAACCTCGTCTTCGTGGGCTCCGCCTACAAGAACAAGGGCGTCCAGGAGCTGCTCGACGCTGTCGTCGACTACCTGCCCAGCCCGCTCGATGTCGAGGCCGTCACCGGTACCGATCCGGACACTGGCGAGGAGATCGAGCGTCATCCTTCCTTCGACGAGCCCTTCTCCGGCCTGGTCTTCAAGATCATGACCGACCCGTTCGTCGGTAAGCTTACCTACGTCCGCGTTTACTCCGGCCGCGCCGAGTCCGGCTCCTACGTTGTCAATGCTTCCAACGGTCAGCGCGAGCGCCTCGGCCGCATCCTTGAGATGAACGCTGCCGAGCGTATCGACCGTGACGACGCCGCTGCCGGCGACATCGTCGCTTGCGTCGGCTTCAAGAACTCCACCACCGGTGACACCCTGTGCGCCGAGGGCAAGGAGATCGTCCTCGAGAAGATCGAGTTCGCTAAGCCCGTTATCGACGTTGCCATCGAGCCCAAGACCAAGGCCGAGCAGGACAAGATGTCCCTGGCTCTGACCAAGCTCGCCGAGGAGGACCCGACCTTCCAGGTGTCCACCAACCACGAGACCGGCCAGACCATCATCGCCGGCATGGGTGAGCTGCACCTCGAGATCATCGTCGACCGTCTGCTCCGTGAGTTCAAGGTTGACGCTAACGTTGGTAAGCCCCAGGTTGCCTACCGCGAGACCGCTGGTCACGACGTCGAGAAGGCTGAGGGCAAGTTCGTCCGTCAGTCCGGTGGTCGCGGTCAGTACGGCCACGCCGTCATCAAGCTCGAGAAGATGGAGGAGGGCTTCGGCTACGAGTTCGTCAACGCTATCGTCGGCGGCGTCGTGCCCAAGGAGTACATCCCGTCCATCGACAAGGGCATCCAGGAGGCCCTGAACACCGGTGTTATCGCCGGCTTCCCGGTCCTCGACGTTAAGGTTACCCTGTTCGATGGTTCTTACCACGAGGTCGACTCCTCTGAGGCCGCCTTCAAGATCGCCGGTTCCATGGCTATCAAGGACGCCCTCAAGAAGTCCGATCCGCAGCTGCTCGAGCCGATCATGGCTGTCGAGGTCGAGACCCCCGAGCAGTACATGGGCGACGTTATGGGCAACCTCTCCGGTCGCCGCGGCAAGATCGAGGGCATGGAGGATCGCAAGAACAGCAAGCTCATCCGTGCCAAGGTGCCGCTGGGCGAGATGTTCGGTTACGCTACCGACCTTCGCTCCCAGACCCAGGGCCGTGCATCCTACACGATGCAGTTCGACTCTTATGAGCCCGCGCCCAAGTCCATCGTGGACGAGGTCATGAGCAAGAACGCCTAAGTTCGAGCTCCCTGTTACGTAATCCGCGAGAACATCTCTCGCACTCTTTGGAGGTTTAAGTTGGCTACCCAGAAGATCCGCATTCGCCTCAAGGGCTATGATCACGAGGTCGTCGATCAGTCCGCGAAGCTCATCGTCGAGACCGCTCAGAAGACCGGCGCTCGCGTTTCCGGTCCTGTCCCCCTGCCCACCGAGCGCAACCTGTATACGGTTATCCGCTCGCCGCACGTGAACAAGGACTCCCGTGAGCAGTTCGAGATGCGCACTCACAAGCGCCTCATCGACATCCTCGACCCCACCTCGGGCACCGTTGATTCGCTCATGCGTCTCGACCTCCCCGCTGGCGTCGACATCGACATCAAGCTCTAAGCGATATCGCTCATAGCTTACAGAGCCCCGCTGCCATTACGGTAGCGGGGCTCTTTTGTTTTGCATGATGGGTTTTGACCGCCTGGTAATGCTGCTGAGTAGGTGGCTGCGGCGCCCTATTCGCCCAAGGGGCGCAGCGACGCCTCCTCAAAATGGAAGGATCGCAAGCCGTCTTCCGTTTCGATACACGCGCGTCCAAAGGTATCGACGGTTTTAAAGATGCCTCGCGCCAGCTCGTCACCGGCAGGGGAGCGGGCGATAACGTGCTTTCCAATCCAATTGAGGTGAGCGACATATTCGCCGTGGACGGGCGCGAGCGGTCCGGCGTTTTCTTCCATGGCGTTGAGCAGATCTGCCCACGCGTCTACAGCGTTTACGACGGTGTGATAGACCTCATCGAGGAGCATATCGACGGCGGGAACGTTCTCGTTGAGGTCCGAGAGACCGATTGCCGGCAGGCCACCATCGGGCACCTCCGCGGGCACATAGTTGACGCCGATGCCACAGACCGCAAAGGGGTTGCCTTCGTTATCGCGTGCGGCTTCGACCAGAATGCCGCCGAGCTTGCGTCCTCGCGCGACCAGGTCGTTGGGCCATTTGAGGCCAATCTCGTTTGCAAGACCCTGCTTTTCGAGCGCCTCGAGCACCGCTAGGCCGCTGACGGCGGCAAGGCCAGAGTACTTGGCGGGATCAACACGAGGACGTAGGACAATCGAGAGTAACAGATTGCCGGCGGTTGAATCCCACTTGTGGCCGCGTCGGCCGCGTCCTGCTGTCTGAGTCCGGGCGGCAAGTCCTGTGCCGTGCGGCGCTCCCTGTTTTCCTGCTTCGAGCAGGTCATCGTTGGTCGATCCGGTTACGTCGACTATCGTAAATTGGGCATCCATAGCGGCTGCTACCTCCTTAATGAATAAGTGAATGACGCAATGGTGTCGAGAGATAGACACAATGTGAAGCCTTTGTCGCATTTGGACAATTTAATGTTAACACGTCAACAAAGCGAAGAATGCGCTATCCTCTCTTGGTCGATGTAAACACGTCAACAACTCAAAGGAGGTTAGTGATGGGTTTCACGATACTGGGAACGGGCTCGGCACTTCCCGAGCGCAGCGTTTCCAACGACGAGCTGTCCGAGTTCCTCGATACCTCGGATGAGTGGATTTTTACCCGAACCGGTATCAAGAGCCGCCACGTCTGCACCACCGAGTCACTTGACGACCTTGCCGTGGCAGCGAGCGAGCAAGCGCTCCAGACGTCCGGAATCGATGCGAGTCAGCTGGATCTGATCGTCTGCTCGACGACGACGGGCGATCATCTCGTTCCCGCTGAGGCGTGCGCCGTTGCTGAGCGCCTGGGTGCCACATGTCCTGCCTTCGACGTTTCGGCGGCTTGTGCCGGATTCGTATTTGCGCTCGATGTCGCCGAGGGCTATATCGCCCGCAGTCGCGCCAAGCACGTGCTGGTCGTTGCTGCCGAGCAGATGACGCGCGCGCTCGACTGGACCGACCGTGCCACCTGCGTGCTATTTGGCGATGGGGCAGGCGCCGCAGTGATTGAAGCTGGGGGTGACAACCCCCTTGCCGTTGAGCTTTCGACGGCGCCCGAAGTCGAGACGTTGCGCGTTCCCGGTCTGGTCGGTACCTCGCCGTTTAAGGCTTCCGCAGATAGCGCGAGCGTGCTGTCCATGAATGGCCGCCGCGTGTTCAAGTTCGGCGTCAACGCCATCTGCAACACGGTCCATAAGCTTGCGATCGATGCGGGCATTTCGGTCGAAGATATCGATCATTTTGTATTCCATCAGGCTAACGAACGAATCCTGAGCCAGGCGGTCAAGCGCCTGGGTGTGCCGGACGAGCGCGTGGTTCGCACGTTGCGCGAGACCGGCAACATCTCGAGCGCCTGTATTCCGTTTGCTCTCGATCGGCTGGCAAATACCGGCGCGCTGCACGCGGGCGACACCATCGCCCTGGTCGGATTTGGCGCCGGCTTGGATGTAGGTGGCTATCTACTTCGCTGGAAGTAGTTGCACATAGGAAATGAAAACGCCCCTGGGGGCACAAACAAAGGAGAACTACCATGGCAGATCAGAAGACCTTCGAGCGCGTTTGCGACGTTATCCGCGAGACCGCCGGCCTTGACGATGTCGAGATGAAGCCCGAGTCCACGCTCGAGGAGATTGGCCTCGACAGCCTGGGTACCGTCGAGATCCTCGTTGCCGTCGAGGACGAGTTTGGCATTGAGCTCGATACCGAGGAGAACCCCAAGACGGTCGGCGAGTTCGTCGATACGGTCGAGGCGGCATTGGAGAAGTAGTGATGCTCAAGTCTCCTCTCTGCGATTTGCTCGGCATCGAAAAGCCCGTGTTCCAGGGTGGCATGGCCTGGATAGCCGACGCCTCGTTGGCATCTGCTGTGTCCGAGGCAGGCGGCTTAGGCATTATCGCGGCCATGAATGCCGACGCAAACTGGCTGCGCGATCAGATTCACGAGCTGCGCGCCAAGACGGATAAGCCCTTTGGCGTCAACGTTATGCTCATGAGCCCGTTTGTCGACGAGGTCGCACAAGTGGTGATTGATGAGCAGGTGCCCGTAGTGGTGACCGGTGCCGGCAATCCCACCAAGTACATGAAGGCCTGGGGCGATGCAGGCATCAAGGTT
This sequence comes from uncultured Collinsella sp., assembly GCA_900552735.1. GTDB lineage: Bacteria > Actinomycetota > Coriobacteriia > Coriobacteriales > Coriobacteriaceae > Collinsella. The sequence goes on from USBA01000016.1 coordinate 6,672, forward strand.
ATTCCCGTCGTGGCTTCGGTGGCGCTGGCGCGCCTCGTGGCGCGTCGTGGAGCTACGGCGGTTGTTGCCGAGGGCACCGAATCGGGCGGCCATATTGGCGAGACCTCGACGATGGCACTTGTCCCGCAGGTTGTCGATGCGGTCGATATTCCCGTGGTTGCGGCTGGCGGCATCGCCGATGGCCGCGGTGTGGCGGCCGCCTTTATGCTCGGCGCTGCCGGCGTCCAGGTGGGAACACGCTTTCTGGTCGCAAACGAGTGCACCGTATCCGAACAGTACAAAGAGCTGGTGCTCAAGGCAGGCGACACGTCGACGCGTGCGACCGGTCGCTCGACGGGACATCCGGTTCGCGCCCTCAAGAGCCCCTTCACCAACGCGTATGCCAAGAACGAGGCGGCGGGCGCAAGCCCCGAGGAGCTCGGGGCCATGGGCGCGGGCGCGCTTCGTAAGGCCGCAAAGGACGGTAATTACGAAGAGGGTTCGTATTTGTGCGGACAGATTGCTGGCATGGTCAACAAACGCCAGAGCGCACGCGAAATCGTCGACGATCTGGTCGTTGGCGCCGAGCATGTCCTGAAGGGTGCGTGTGCATGGGTGGCGTAGCGTTTCTGTTTGCCGGTCAGGGTGCCCAGCATCCCGCGATGGGCGTCGATCTCATCGAAGCATCGCTGGCGGCTGCCGAGGTGTTCGCCATTGCTGACGAGGCGCGCCCGGGGACCAGCGAGCAGTGCCGGAGCGCCTCGAAAGAGGAGCTCTCGCAGACTGAGAACACGCAGCCTTGCGTGTTCGTGCACGACTTGGCTGTCGCCGTCGCCCTGCGCGAGCGCGGCGTGGTGCCTGCCGCCTGTGCGGGATTCTCGCTGGGCGAGGTCGCCGCGCTCACCTTTGCGGGGGCGTTCGATACGCGAGCGGGCTTTGAGCTCGTGTGCGAGCGCGCGGCGCTGATGGCCGCGGCTGCCGAGCGCCATCCGGGCGGCATGCGCGCCGTCATCAAGCTAGATGCGGCGCAAGTCGAGGGCCTGGCAAAACAGGCGGGCGAGGACTGCTGGCCGGTCAACTACAACAGTCCCCAGCAGACGGTTGTGGCTGGAGCGCCCGATGCGTTACAGACCCTCGACGTCCTGGTAAAAGAGGCTGGCGGTCGCGCCATGAAGGTCGCGGTGTCGGGTGCATTCCATAGCCCCTATATGGCCGAGGCGACCTGTGGCCTTGCTGCATATATCGAGGCCGGTCACGCACCGTCCCCATTGCTCATTCCTGTTTTGGCAAATATGACAGCGGCGCCCTATCCGGCGGACCCCCAGACGGCATCGGATGTCTTGGCCAATCAGGTGAGCCATGCCGTGCGCTGGGTCGATACGCTGCATGCTCTGCAGGATCAAGGCATCGACACATTTATTGAGGTCGGCCCCGGCAAAACGCTGTCCGGCCTGATCAAGCGTACGTTGAGCGACGTTCGTGTGTATTCGTGCGAGACGGCCGAGCAGGTCGCAGCTATTGCCGACGAGCTCGCATAGTCCACAGGGCTGATACCCGAAAGGAATGACATGGGCAATTTGAACAACGGCGCGCTCGAGCGCGACGGATCGCGCCGCGTGGCGCTGGTCACGGGCGGCTCGCGCGGCATCGGTCGCGCTTGTGCCGTGGGCCTGGCGGAGGACGGCTTTGATATCGCCGTCGTCTATGCCGGCAGCGTCGATGCGGCGCGCGAGACGTGCGACGCCTGCGAGGCGGCTGGCGCCACGGCGCGCTCATATCAATGTGACGTGGCCGACCCCGCCGCCGTCAACACGTGCGTGGAGACGGTCCTCAACGACTTTGGCTCCATTTGGGCGCTCGTCAACAACGCCGGCATCACGCGCGACGGCCTGCTCATGCGTATGGGCGACGATGCCTTCGACCGCGTGCTCGATGTCAATCTCAAGGGCACGTTCAATATGACGCGCGCGCTCACCAAGACCTTTATGCGCCAGCGCGGCGGCTGCGTCGTCAACATGAGCTCAGTCGTGGGCCTGATGGGTAATGCCGGGCAAGCCAACTACGCTGCCTCCAAGGCGGGCGTAATTGGCCTGACCAAGGCGGTGGCGCGCGAGCTTGCGCCCCGCGGCGTACGAGTGAACGCGGCCGCCCCCGGGTTTGTCGAGACAGATATGACGGCAAAGCTTTCGGAGAAGGTGCGTTCGGCAACCGAGGAGCAGATTCCCCTTAAGCGCATGGCGCGCCCCGAGGAAGTAGCCGGCGTGGTGCGCTTTCTGGCGAGCGATGCGGCTGCCTACATTACGGGCGAAGTCGTGCGCGTCGACGGTGGAATGGCGATGTAGAAACCAGGGCCGAAGAACGGCTTGGATGAGGAGACCATGATGGAACAGAGAGTTGCAATCACCGGCATCGGTGCCGTATCGCCGCTCGGCAACACCGCGCTTGCCACCTGGGCGGCAATGTGCGCCGGCACGTGCGGCATCGGCCCGATCACGCACTTCGATACCGATGCGTTTGCCGTTAAGGTGGCGGCCGAGGTCAAGGGCTTTGACGGCAACGAGTACTTTGGCAAGCGTGACGCCAAGCACCTGGACCCCTGCGTCCAGTTTGCCCTGGCAGCGTCGGACGAGGCCATGCACGATGCGGGCTTTGATGTCGAGGGCGCCATTGATCGCGAGCGCCTGGGCGTCTACGTGGGCTCGGGCGTGGGCGGCATGACGACGCTCGTCGACAACGTCCATACGATTGCCGAACGTGGGCCCCGCCGCGCATCGCCCTATATGATCGCGATGATGATCCCCAACATGGCATCGGGCAATATCGCAATCCGCCACAAGGCAAAGGGGCCGACCCTGCCCGTCGTGACCGCTTGCGCCACCTCGGCCCATGCGGTGGGTGAGGCGTTCCGCGCCATCAAGCACGGCTATGCCGATGCAATCCTGGCCGGCGGCGCCGAGGCTGCAATTATCCCCGATGCCGTTGCGGGCTTTACGTCCTGCCGTGCATTGACCACCAACCCCGATCCCGCGACGGCCTGCCGTCCGTTCGATGCAGACCGCGACGGCTTTGTGATGGGCGAGGGCGCCTGCGTGCTCGTGCTCGAGAGCATGGAACATGCGCAGGCGCGCGGTGCGCACATTTATGCCGAGGTCGTGGGCTACGGCAACACCGATGATGCCTATCACATCACGAGCCCTGATCCCGAGGCTGCCGGCATTGCCCGCGCGATATCGCTGGCGGTGACCGAGGGCGACGTCAAGCCTTCCGAGGGTCTCTACATCAATGCCCACGGCACATCGACCAAGCTCAACGATTCGTCCGAGACGGCGGGCATTAAGCGGGCGCTCGGCGAGGACGCGGCGCGCGCCGCGCACGTCTCGTCGACCAAGTCGATGACCGGCCATATGATCGGCGCCACGGGTGCCATCGAGGTCATGGCCTGTGCCATGGCGCTCGAGCAGGGTGTGGTGCCGCCGACTATTAACTACCACACGCCCGATCCCGCCTGCGATCTTGACTACACGCCCAATCGCGCAGTTCGCGCCGACCTTACCTGGGCGCTTTCGACCAATCTGGGCTTTGGCGGGCACAACGCCGCCATCGCGCTGCGTAGATATACGAGGAGCTAGAGCATGGATTCCAAAAGACTTGCCGAGATAGCCGATGTGATGGAGGACCGCGGCCTCACGCGCGTGCGCGTTGAGGAGCCCGATGGCACCGCGGTCGAACTCGAGCGCGCGAGCGCCGCACAGCCGGTTGCCGTGCCCATGCCCATGCCGAGCGCTATGGCCGCTCCAGTTGCAGCTCCCACAGTCGCGCCTGCCGCATCGGAGCCCGCCGCGCAGGCGCCTGCCGCCGCACCGGAGCCCAAGGGCACCGAGGTGACCGCTCCCATGGTCGGCGTTTTCTATGCTGCCCCGGCGCCGGGCGACGAGCCGTTTGTGCACGTGGGCTCTAAGGTCAAGGCCGGCGAGACCCTCTGCATCATCGAGGCCATGAAGGTTCTCAACGAGGTGACGGCCGAGGCAGACGGCGAGGTGCTCGAGATCTGCGTGGCCGACGGCGACCTCGTGGAGTTTGGCAGCTGCCTCATGAGGATCGGATAGGTGATGTCCATGAACAAAGAAGAGCTCAAGAAGCTGTTGCCGCATCGCGAGCCGATGCTTTTGCTCGACGAGGCCGAGCTGGTGGGCGACGAGGCCCACGGCAAGATCACGATCACGGGCGACGAGTACTTTTTGCAGGGGCATTTTCCGGGAAACCCGGTGGTCCCCGGCGTGATTCAGTGCGAGATGCTCGCCCAAAACTGTTGCGTGCTGCTGATGGGCGACGAGGAAGCGCGCGGCGCGACGCCGTTCTACACGAGTCTGGACAAGGTGCGCTTTAAGCGTCCGGTGCGCCCGGGCGACACGGTGAATCTGGTGTGCACCATCACGCGTGCGCGCGGGCCGTTCCGCTTTGCGACGGGTACTGCGAGCGTCAACGGTGAGGTTTGCTGCCGCGCCGATATGTCTTTTGCACTCATGCACGAAAGTTAAGGAAGGCTTCATGTTCGACAAAGTGCTCATCGCCAACCGCGGAGAAGTCGCGGTCCGTGTTATCCGCGCGTGCCGCGATATGGGCATCAAGACCGTCGCCGTTTATTCCACGGCCGATGCGGACGCGCTGCACGTGCAGCTTGCCGACGAGGCGTATTGCATCGGCGGCCCGCGTCTTGCCGAGAGCTACCTCAACGACGATGCCGTGCTCACCTGTGCCGTAAAGTCGGGAGCTAAGGCAATTCATCCCGGCTATGGCTTTTTCTCAGAGAAGGCGAGCTTCGTGCGCGACTGCGACAAGTATGGCCTGACGTTTGTCGGTCCTTCGGCCAAGGTGATCGACAGCATGGGCGACAAGGACGCCGCACGTCGAACGGCTGCCGCGGCGGGCGTGCCCATCGTACCGGGCTGCGATTTGCTCAAAAGCCCCGAGGAGGCGACGGCCGAGGCCGAGCGCATTGGCTGCCCCGTGCTTATTAAGGCGCGTGCAGGTGGCGGCGGTCGCGGCATTCGCAAGGTCGAGCGCGTGGAAGATGCGGCAAAGGCGTTCATCGAGGCGCGTGCCGAGGGCGAGGCCGTTTTTGGCGACGGCGAGTGCTACATGGAGAAGTTCGTCGCGCCGGCGCATCACGTTGAGGTGCAGATTATGGCCGATAAGCAGGGCCATGTGTTTTCGCTCGGCGAGCGCGAGTGCTCGGTGCAGCGGCGCAACCAAAAGCTAATCGAGGAGAGCCCCGCGCCGTGCCTCGACGGACACGACGACATTCGTGCTCGCATGCACAAGGCAGCGCGTGACCTGGCTCGTGCCGTCGGCTACGAAGGAGCCGGTACCATCGAGTTCCTGTATTCGGACGACGGCAATTTCTACTTTATGGAAATGAACACGCGCTTGCAGGTGGAGCATCCGGTTACGGAGTTTGTGACCGATACCGACTTGGTCAAGTGGCAGCTGCGCGTGGCAGCCGGCCAGCCTCTGCCCTTTGAGCAGGAGGACATGCCGGTCCGCAACCACGCCATGGAGTGCCGCATCAATGCCGAAACGCCGGACTTTCTGCCGTCATGCGGAACGGTCACCGCGTTGCGTGTGCCGGGTGGTCCGCGCGTGCGCTGGGATTCCGCCATGTTTACCGGTGCGAACGTTCCGCCGTACTACGACTCCATGCTCGGCAAGCTCATCGTGTGTGCGCCCACGCGTGACGGCGCCATTCGCAAGATGCGCTCGGCCCTGGGCGAGCTCGTGATTGAGGGCGTGAGCGAAAACAGCGAACTGCAGCTCGACGTGCTGGCAAACGATGAGTTCTTGTCGGGCATGTACCACACCGATCTGATGGGGCATCTCTATGCTGATGAATAGAAAAGCGAAGACGGTCAACGTCCTCGAGGGGCCGATGACCGAGTCGTGCGCCGAGTTTCCCGCGCGCCACGTGTTTATCAAGTGTCCGGAGTGCCGCCGCGTGATCGATGAGGCACGCCTGCACGACAACCTCGAGGTCTGCCCTCGTTGCGGCAAACACTTTCGCGTGAGCGGTCGCGCGCGCATGCGCATGACGGTCGACGAGGGAACGTTTGAGGAATGGGATGCCAATCTGGCGTCGGAGGATTTCCTCTCGTTTCCCGGCTATGCCGACAAGCTCAAGAGCGTGAGCGAGCGTTCGGGCGAGTGCGATGCCGTTGTGTGCGGCAGGGGCAAAATCTGCGGTTGCGATGCGGCGCTCTTCTTTATGGACGCCAACTTTATGATGGGCTCGATGGGTTCCGTGGTGGGCGAGAAGATCTGTCGCGCATTTGAGCGTGCGACCGAGCTGGGATTGCCAGTTGTCGGCTTTACCGTTTCGGGCGGTGCGCGCATGCAGGAGGGCGTGACATCGCTTATGCAGATGGCCAAGATTTCTGCGGCGGTTAGGCGCCACAGCGAGGCGGGCGGCCTGTATATCACAGTGCTCACCGACCCCACGACCGGAGGCGTAACCGCGAGCTTTGCCATGGAGGGCGACATTATCCTGGCCGAGCCCGATGCCCTGACGGCATTTGCCGGTCCGCGCGTGATCGAGCAGAACATGCATAAGCGCCTGCCCAAGGGGTTCCAGCGCTCCGAGTTTTTGCTGGAGCACGGTTTTTGCGATGCTGTCGTTCCGCGTGGCGAGATTACGCTCACGGTGGGCGAGCTGCTGGCGCTGCACGAAGGGCACGTGCCCGGCCTGGGGGCACCGCACGAGATTGTGCATACGGGTCGCCGCGGCAAAAAGTTGGGACACTTGTTCAAGCGCTCGGCCGCACCAAAAACCGCGCTCGAGATTGTCAAACAGACCCGCTCGGCAGATCGCGCCACGGCAGGCGAGATGATCTCGCTGGGCCTGGATGGATTTGTGGAGCTGCACGGCGACCGCTACTTTGGCGACGACGCCGCTGTGGTGGCTGGCATTGGCTGGAAAGACGGGCGCCCCGTAACGGTCATCGCCATCGAGCGCGGCACCACGACCAAAGAGCGCATGCGTCGCAACTTTGGCATGGCACATCCCGAGGGCTACCGCAAAGCGCGTCGCCTTATGCGCCAGGCCGAAAAGTTTGGTCGACCGGTTCTGTGCCTGGTCGATACTTCGGGCGCGTTTTGCGGCATCGGTGCCGAGGAGCGCGGCCAGGGCGAGGCGATTGCCCAGAATCTCATGGAGATGAGCGGCCTTAAGACGCCGATTGTCTCGGTGGTGACGGGCGAGGGCGGCTCTGGTGGCGCGCTGGCGCTATCCGTGGCCGACCGCATCCTGATGCTCTCGAGCTCGGCCTATTCGGTCGTGAGCCCCGAGGCCTGTGCGTCGATCCTGTGGAAGGATACCGACCGCGCGAATGAGGCCGCCGAGGCGCTGAAGCTCACGGCTCCCGATCTGTTGGCGCTCGGCATCATCGACGGCATTGTTGACGATAGGGGCCTGTCGCATGAGGAGATCGCCGGTGCCGTCATGTCCTCGGCATTTGATGCCTTCGATACGCTTGGGCAGCTCGACGAGGCGACCCTCACAAACCTCCGCTACGAAAAGTACCGCGCAATCGGTCAGTACCGCACGATGTGACAAAGGGGCAGCCCGCATGTCACATTGGGAAAGGCGTTCCATGTCACAAGTTTCTAACACCTCGTTTACAACGACGGTTTCATCAAACGCCATGGCCGTGGTGGACTATCTGTCCAAAAGCATGATGTCGGCGCTGCCGTTTATTGTCTGCGCGGCGTTGTTCCGCACCGTCGCCGTCATTATGGGCGAAGGCATGCTGGGCCTGTGGTCTGCCGATTCCGAAATCTATCGCCTGTTCTACAGTTGGCTCTATAACGCCGGCTACTACTTTTTGCCCATTTATCTTGGTTGGGCGGCCGCCCGCCAGCTCGGTTGCTCGGAGCAGCTGGGCATGATGCTGGGCGGCGTATTGATTGTGCCCGATCTGCTTAAGCTCGTTGATGCCGCATCGACGACGGGGGCATCGATGACTTTCGTGTATGGTCTACTTCCCGCGCCGGTCAACGATTACACGACGACTGTTATTCCGGTTCTCATCTCGGTGCCCGTGCTATGGCGAGTGGAGTGTTTCTTTCAGCGCGTTATCCCTAAGGCCGTGGCGTTTTCGTTCGTTCCGTTTGCGACCATGCTTGTCATGGTTCCGATTTCGCTGTGTATTACGGCACCGGCGGGCAGCTATCTGGGCATGCTGTTGGGCCAGCTTATGTTTATGCTTGGCAATTCCGGTGGCATCGTGTCGCTGCTCACGCTCATGGGGCTTGCCGCGGGTTGGGAGTTCCTAAAGATCGCGGGCGTCAGCAACGTCGTCCTATCGCTCGCCTACGCGCAGTTTATGAGTGTGGGAACGGATTCGTGCATCCTGATTGCCGCGACGATGGCCACGTTCGCCGTTTGGGGCATGCCCTTTGGTGCGTCGCTCCGCGTTGCGGATAAGGACGAGAAGACGCTCATGCTGGGCTATTCGATCTCGGGTGTTCTTGGCGGCGTAAGCGAGCCGGCGCTGTACGGCTGCGGCTTTAAATATGGCAGGTGCCTGACGTGCATGGCCATTGGCGGCGCCGTCGGAGGCCTTGTTGCAGCCGTGGGCCACGTTACGGCCTATACCATCGGCATGACGAATGTCCTCATGGTCATTGGCTTTGCCACGGGCGGCATTTCGAACCTGCTGTGGTGCTGCGTTGCTGGCGGCACGGCATTTGCGGTGTCTGCGGCGCTGAGCTACTGCTTTGGCGTGGTGCCGGCGAAGGAGCAGGCGACGGGGGACGGAGCCGATTCGCCAGAAACGATGGCGAGCGCTGCTGAAGCAAGCGCATAAGCCCGTGCGACAAAAGGACGATTCCATTGTCATGTTCCAAGGCCGTGGCCCGTGTGGGTCGCGGCTTTTTGTATCTGGGGGACAAAGTGGCTACACTACAATCCGATTGTGCATTGGATATATATGGATGAAGCCATGGGGGCGGATATTGATGGTCGAGTGGATTGTTAAGCGTGCTCAGGGCGATCGTGCGCGTGTGGGCACGTTAGCGGGCATGGTGTGTATTGTCGCCAATGTCGCGCTTTGTGCTGCGAAGGGCGCAATTGGTGTGGTTTCGGGATCGGTTTCGATTGTGGCGGATGCCATGAACAACCTATCCGATGCCAGCTCGAACATCGTGAGTGTCCTTGGCTTTAAGCTGGCGAGCAAGCCGGCCGACCCCGAGCATCCTTACGGCCACGGTCGCTACGAGTATCTCTCGGGTCTGGTCGTGGCGGCACTCGTGCTGCTGATCGGCCTTGAGCTGGTGAAGTCCTCGGTTGAGCGCGTCATCCACCCCGAACCTGTCGAGTTCTCGCTTGCCCTGGTGGCAGTCCTGACGCTTTCGATGGTTGTTAAGCTGTGGATGGCGACCCTCAACCAAAAGCTCGGTGACCGTATTGAGTCCGATACGCTGCATGCGACCGCTCAGGATTCCAAGAACGATGTCCTTGCTACGGGTGCTGTGCTGGCGTGTGCGATTGTTTCGCAGGTGACGCATGTCAATCTTGATGCTTGGGTTGGACTTGCCGTTGGCGCCTATATTGGCTGGAGCGGCTTTGAGCTTATTCAAGATACGGTGAGCCCGCTTTTGGGCCAGGCACCCGATCCCAAGCTGGTCAAGCACATCCGAGACAAGATCATGAGCTATCCCGGCGTTTTGGGCGTTCATGACCTAATGGTTCACGATTACGGTCCGGGCAGGAAGTTTGCAAGTGCGCACGCCGAGATGGCGGCCGAGGCCAGCCCACTGGAAAGCCACGATACGCTCGATAACATCGAGCAGTCGTTTAGGGACGAGGACGGCATGATCGTCACGCTCCATTACGATCCCATCGTGACCGACGATTCAAATGTGGCGAGCATGCGCCTGCGCATCAACGCTATGGCTCAAGAGATCGATAGCCGCCTTTCGATTCACGACCTACGTTGCGTGCCGGGCCCCACGCACACCAATGTGATCTTTGACTGCGTGCGACCCTCGGATTTGGGCATGGGAGCCGATGAGCTCAAGCACGCGCTGGCACAACGAGTCGAATCGGAATATCCCAAGTCGATTGCCAAGATTACGATCGACGAAGACTACGTAGGGCATACCCACGAGTAGGGCTGTGCCGATAAAGCAAGCTATGCAGAAGGGGAGACTATGAAGAGGCTGTATCTGCTCCGCCACGGTCAGACAGAATTCAACGTCAAAAAGCTGGTCCAGGGCCGCTGCGATTCACCGTTGACCGACTTAGGCCGTCGGCAAGCGGGGGCGGCAGCCGCATGGCTCAAAGCCCACGACATCGTACCCGACAAAGTGGTTTCTTCACCCTTAGGCCGAGCCATGGACACGGCAAGTCTCGTCGCATGTGAACTCTTCGGTCCGGACGCCGCTGTCGAGCCCTGCGAAGGCATTATCGAGCGCGGCTACGGCACCTTCGAAGAAGGCCCCCATGACGCCCTGCCCACCGACGTCTGGGATCCGGGCGAGGATCTGGTCCCCTTCGGAGGAGAGGGAAGCAAAGCGTTACAAGAACGCATGGTAGACACTCTCACCAATATCATGGGCTCCGAGGGCATCGAAACCCTTCTAGCAGTAAGCCACGGCAGCGCCAGCCGCCAATTCATCAAGGCCGCAGCCCTAGAGGGCTTCGAACTCCCAGCAAAACTCCCCAACTGCGCCATCATGATCTTCGATTTCGAAGAGGCAAAGCCACAAGCAGAAGGCGAGTCAATGCAATGCAAGTTCACCCTCCAGCAAATAGTGGATCCCCAACAAAGTCATTAGCCTGAACGAGCAGAGTTAAGCAGACATCAACGTGGCGTTACCCCAGTTGGGGGGGGGGGGGGGGGGGGGGGGGGGGGGGGGGGGGGGGGGGGGGGGGGGGGGGGGGGGGGGGGGGAGAGGGGG
>USBA01000017.1 GCA_900552735.1 uncultured Collinsella sp.
AAGATCGAGTCTGTAAGCGTGGCTTCCGTCAGTAGGGTGTACCATGCATTCAGAAACTGTTACAGCAGCAGCTCCACCGTAAGCTCTTAATTCATAGAACTTTGTTGACTTAGGGCCGATGCAGCCGTCAACAGTGATGTCTGTACCGCCCATAGGAGCAGAGAACATACGATTCTTGAAAGTTACATTACCTAACTTGATAGGCGCGCAGAGATGTGGATACTTTCTTTCCATTGGGATTTCCTCCTTTAATGATCCTGTTTTGTTTGTGTAGATATGCTTTAAAAACTTGGGAGTCATACCAATGCCGGTATCCGAAACGCTAAAGCAAAAGAGAGCGCGCCCGTTATCGAGTGGCTTGGTCTTTGAGCTAAAGGTGACGGAGCCGCCGTGCTTGTTGTACTTAATGCTGTTGTCTAACAGGTTGATCATGATCTGTCGGATATGGGTGGGACTGCCGACCATGTATGGCCCCGTGGCGTACGGCAGACTATTGTCCTGCATTGTGATGCCGTTACTGGACGCGCGGAGCTTGCACAGCACCAGTGTATCGTCACAGAGCTCTTTGAGGTTAAAAGGCGTATGCTCCAGTGTTAGCTTGCGGTCTTCGATTTTGCCCATCTCGAGGATGTCGTTGATTAGCGAGAGCAGGTGATTGGCGGCAACGCGCGCCTTGGCACGGCTCTCGCGGGCGACCTGGATATCGCCTTCCTTCAATTCCTCGATCTCGATAAGGCCCAGGATACCGTTGAGCGGCGTACGGATGTCGTGGCTCATGCGCGTGAGGAATGCCGTCTTGGCGGCGTTGGCGGCATCGGCTTTTTTGCGCTCGGTTCGAGCGCGCACGAGTGCCCAGATGAGCAGGACGATGCCGACCGACAACATACCGATGAGGGCAGCTGCAACGGCGGCACGGTTGCGATAAAGGAATTGAAGCGTGTTGGATTCCTGGGCCGTGTACGACGTGGAGGAGTAATTGCTTGCGGAGAGCGATTCTCCGGCATTGATGATGCCCTTGTTGATGATTCCCAGCAGCTCGGGCCTTCCGCGCGAAATCCAGCACGAGAGCTCGCAGGTGTCACGGAGCTCGGCCGTCTCGCAGTTCTCCAGATCATAACGGTCGCCGATGGTTTTTACGCGTGAACTGGGGGCGAGGATGCAGTGCACCGTTCCCTTCCTGAGGGCGTCGAACGCTTCATCGTCGGATTGGCATTCGGTCACGGTCGCTGTGGGGAACAGACTTTCGAGTACATTTCGGTTGATAAACGATGATTTGGTACAGGCGATGTTCTGAAGGTCTTTGTTCAGGTTGCTTCCGGTGTGGATGGCGGTGAGGGATGTGGTCCCCAACGATATCGACTGCACAACGCCTGATTGCTCGGCAAACCAGTAATCTCGGTATACCGGCAGCGCAACGTCGATGCTTCCCTTTGACAGGGCCTTTGACATCATCTTGTAGTTATCAAAGGCGACGGTTTTGACCGTAATGCCAAATTTATCGTGCAACGTCGTCGCAAGCGATGCGAGCGAACCTTCCATTTTGCCGTCTTCGTCTTCGTTGCAGTAGGGGAGTTTGCCCGTAATGTAGCCGAGCGTGATGGTGTTGTCATTTGCTTCGAGCCAGGAACGTTCGGGGCCGTTGAGCGATGATGAACCGCTGTTTTGGGCCGAGTAGTTAGATTTGACTTCGTCGATATAGCGTGGGTTGACGCGGGCGATTGCCGACATGGCGGCATTGATGTCGTCCCTTAGGTCGGGGCGGCTTTTGGGGACGGCAAAGTAGTAGTCGCTCGAACCAACGTAGAACATGGGTGACGCATCGGGCGACGAGAGCGTGTCGTTCATGATGATGGCGTCGACCTCGCCGTTTGTGAGCGCGCCAAAGAGGGCGCCGCCAGTGTCGATTTCTTTATAGGTGCAGGTAATGCCTTCGTTGGCGAGCCACTGCTGGCCAACGAAGGTTTGCATAACGTCGGGGTTGTAGCCGATGGTAAGGCCTTGGAGCGCTTGGGGGTCGCCCTTGGCCAGATCGTCGCGATCGGGCTTGGCGTAGATGTAGTAGCGCTCGGTGCCCTCGGGGTTCGAGGAAAAGAGCAGCTTTTGGGCGCGTTCCTCGGAGTAGGAGATGTTGGGCATGAGGTCGATCTCGCCTGCCTCGAGCATGTCCATAAGCTCGGTGAAGGTGCCGGAGACGTATTCGTACCGCCAGCCGGGCGTGTAGTACGACAGGGTCTGGAGGTACTCGTAGCCCCATCCCGAAAGACGCTCCCCGGGGGTGCCGTTCTGGAAGCCTTCGCTGTTGACGAGCCAACCAACGCGGACCGTCTTGACTGGCTGACTAGAGTCATCGGCAAAAGCCTGGACAGGCGCGATAGAACTCAGCACGACAAGCGCGGCAAGCACAACGGCCAGGGCGCGATATATAACTGAACGAAGGACAGTGGCGGCTCTCACATGCAATCCTAACGAATCGAGACATAACCGCATAAGGATACCAGCTCAACCTGCCCAGTCGGCAGCTGCACCGCTAAACGCTCCCGCCCGGCAGTCATTGGGGACGTTCTTAAACGACTAGTCATCGGGGACGTTCTTGTTTGACTAGTCATTTAAGAACGTCCCCAATGACTAGTTTCGTTTGCGGGGGAGGCGTGGGACAATACCGAGCGAACGTGATTGGGCGTCTGGGAAAAGGGGTCGCGATGAACAAGTTGAGGACGCTTGCCGACGTGTTGCGCCAGGCTGGCTTTGCGCGCATCACGGGCCTGTTTCTTATCTTCTATCTGCTGTGCTCGACGGCCGTTTGGCTGTCCGAGCCCACGACCCTCACGTTTGGCGATGGCCTGTGGTTTAGCTTTGAGACGGTCTCGACCATCGGCTTTGGTGACATTCCGGCCGAGACACCGGTTGCCCGCGCCATTACCGTCATTCTGAGCGTCATCAGCATCTTCTACATCGCCATGCTCACGGGCGTGGCGGTGAACTACTGCAATACGCTTATCAAGATGCGTCAAAAGGACACCATGGCACGCTTTATGGATGATCTGGAGCATTTGGAAGAGCTCGATCACGACGAGCTTGCCGATCTTTCGCGTCGCGTGCGCGAGTATCGTCGACGCCAGCGCTAAGACGAACGTCGTGCGCCACAACAGGGGGGGCAAATATGAACATCACCGTGTATCTGGGCGCCAACGCTGGCAATGACCCGGTGTTTCTGCCTGCAGTGCGAGAGCTCGGCACGTGGATTGGCTCCAACGGCCACGCGCTGGTATACGGCGGCTCCAAGTCGGGCCTGATGGGTGCGCTCGCCGATAGCGTACTCGAGGCGGGTGGACACGTGACGGGTGTTGAGCCGAGCTTTTTTATCGAGGCAGAGTTTCAACATGACGGTATCGATGACCTCATCGTGACGAGCGATATGGCGGAGCGCAAGGCCAAGATGATTGAGCTCGGCGATGCGTTCATCGCCTTTCCCGGTGGGACGGGCACGCTCGAGGAGATTGCCGAGGTCATGTCCGCGGTGTCGTTGGGACACCTGAGTGCTCCGTGCATCCTGTATAACCTGGACGGTTACTACAACGACCTCAAGGCGCTGCTCGGGCACATGATTGATAAAGGACTTTCGAGCCCGAGGCGCCAGCACGGCATCTACTTTGCCGACGACTTGCGCGAGATTGCCTCGATTATCAACGGATAAGTCTTGAGCCTGCCCCACTATGGCTCCCAATGGTGCCGTTTGCAGCGCAGATGGTTAGCTTGTCTGGGCCACACTCGCTCTACAATAAAACGTATCTATGTCGACTTTGACCGCGGGAGGACCCGATGGATAACCTTGCCAAACCCACAAACCGCGCGCTCTTTTTAGTTAGCGTTGCCGTGACCGGTGCGTTCGCAGGTGCCGCGGTCTGGCTGTTCTTTTTTGCGATGGAGCACGGTATCGACTATCTATGGACCGAGATTCCGCACGCGCTGGGCGTCTCTTCGCCCGAGCTTGCCAGCGGCCCGTTTGGCTTTTTGCCGTACCCGTTTTTTGTCTGCCTGCTGGGCGGTCTGTTAATCGGTCTGTACGAAAAGATGACAGGCACCAAGACCGATGACCTCAACCAGGTGATGGCTAAGGTTAAGCAAGACGGGCGCTACCCGTACGACAACCTGGGCAAGCTTTCGCTCGCGGCATTGCTGCCGCTGCTGTTTGGCGGAAGCATTGGACCGGAGGCCGGCCTGACCGGCGTTATCGCTGGTCTGTGCAGCTGGGTCGGCGACCGCATGCGTCGCTTTGGCGCCGAGTTTAGGGAGCTCACGCTGCTGGGCACCCAGGCCGCGCTGACGGCGCTCTTTACCGCGCCCGTCTTTGGTTTTGTGGCACCGCTTGCCGGTAGCGCCGACGACCAGGGCGAAGACGCCGACGATGAGTCCGCGTCCGGCGAGATCACCATCAAGCTGCCCAAGGCGCAAAAGACGGTGGTCTACGGTATTGCGATTGCCGGCGGTCTGGGCACTTACCTGCTGCTTGGCCAGCTTGTGGGCGGCGGCATGGGCATGCCCAGGTTCGAGTCCGCCGAGGTGGGCAATCTAGAGCTTACCTGGCTCGTCCCTCTGTCGTTGATCGGAACAATCTGCGGCTGGCTGTACTTTGTCTCCGAGCACGCAAGCGAGGCACTGTCCCATGCAATAGGGGGGCGCCCTGTCGTCAAGGCCATGCTGGCCGGTCTGGCGCTCGCCATCTGCGGCACGGTCCTGCCCTACACCATGTTTGCCGGCGAGACCCAGGCCGACGTGCTCATGGAAACCTATCTGACCATTCCCGCCGGCGTGCTTATCGCGACCGGTCTTGTCAAGGCCATGCTGACCCCCGCCCTCATCAACCTTGGTTGGCGCGGCGGCCACTTCTTCCCGGTTATCTTCTCGGGCGTAAGCCTGGGCTATGGCCTGGCCATCCTCACCGGCGCAGATCCGGTCTTTTGCGTCGCCGTCTGCACCGCCTCGACGATGGGCGCCGTCATGCGTCAGCCCGTCATGGTCGTGGGCCTGCTGCTCATGTGCTTCCCGCTCAAAGGCATCGTCTGTATGATCATCGCCGCCGTCATCGCCGCCGGCATTCCGCTGCCCAAGTCGCTGCGCAAGTAGCACGGTGGCGCACGGTCGATACAAGCACCCTAGGCCCGGTGTGGCGCTGTGTCATGGATTTGCGAGCGCCTAGATCTCGCTCGGAATCGGCGCTATTTCCAAACCGCGAGCGCGGCGGTGCCCAGTACGATGAGGGCGAGACCGATAGCGCTGCGTCGCGAGACTTTTTCGTTGAATGCCAGGCGCGCAAATAGTACCGATACGACAATCGATAGTTTGTCGATCTGCACCACGACGCTCACCTGGCCTGTGGCGATGGCGTAGTAGTATAGCAGCCACGATGCGCCAGTCGCAATGCCCGATGCCGCGAGAAATACGAGTTCATAGCGGTCTACGTGCACGGCTTGGCCCATCTTGCCTTTAGCTGCCACGATTGCCCATGCCATAACCAGTACCACACAGGTACGGATTGCCGTGGCCAGGCTGGATTCGACGCCTTCGATGCCAGCCTTGGCAAGGATGGACGTGAGCGCCGCGAACACGGCGGCGCCGAGGGCGTAAGCGAGCCAGGTCCGGTCTTGCTGCTGCTCGGGTCCGGCAGACTGCTTCTTCTCGATCATTAAAAACGTGCCGAGGGTGATGACAGCGGTTCCCACGAGCTTAACCGCAAGGTTGCTCGTCTCGCCAAAAAGTACGATGGCGATCAGTGCGGCGAGTACGGTGCTCATCTTGTCGACCGGTACGACCTTATTGACGTCTCCGATGCCCAACGCCTTAAAGTAACAGATCCACGAAGCACCGGTAGCGAGTCCCGAGAGGACGAGAAAGAGCCAGGATCTGGGTTCGATGCTGCCGATGGTTCCAATGGATCCAGAAATGCCCGCCATTGCCCAGGCGAAAACGAGCACCACGCAGGTGCGAATGGCCGTCGCGACATCGGAGTCGGTCTGCTTGATGCCGCATTTGGCCAGGATAGATGTGATGCCGGCAAAGAAAGCCGACACAAATGCTGCTGCGACCCACGACACGGGTGAAATGCCTCCCCAAAGAACGACCGCGCCAGATTTACGGCGCTCGTCCGATGATACCGTCCCGCCATGAAGCTTTGATATCGCTGTGGTGAGACAGGGGCCATAGTTCGAGAGGGCATTTGGTTAAGGCTCGAATCGAAGGTGAATGGTTTTCCGCGAAGTGAACGAGTAAATCTGGACCCCTGGAACATGCACACTTTTTTCGAACAAAACTGCAGGATTCTTAGACAAAAACCGCAGGAATTGAGTCCTTAAAAATGTCGATGCTACAGGGCACTGTTTTTACTCGTTCACTTCTCGGAAAAGTATTCACCTTCGATATGCTGACGGTGTCTTTTTGGTTGCCAAGAACTAGACGGCCTGCTGTGAGGGGCGGTGGTGACGCTATGCCGCCTTGTTTCATTGAAAAAATAAGCGGGGTACCACCTAAGCTTTTTTAGCTGTCGATTACAGGTCGCGTACTCGATAAACCTTGGTGCTGACGGTGCAGCTGATTGCACATAGCGCGAGGGCAAGTACGGCGATGCCTGCGCACAGACCGCCAAGGACGGCAGGATCGGGATTCGCTCCGGCAATCGACATGAGCCAGTTGCTGATGGGGTTGGAGGAGCTCAGCGTGGCCATTGTGCCGCAACCAAGCAGGGCAAACAGGCCAACGGATAGGCGCAGCGCCTCCATGTGTCCAAATCGAAAGAACAGCGGCTGCGCCAAAAACACCATCATGAGGGAGATGAGCATCGATGCCGCCGAGGCCATTGCGGTCTCAAAGACGGCCTGTCCCGTCGAGGGGATGCCCGCGCTGTTGAAAAGCGGGATGGAGACGATGCTCAGAAGCGCGGCGGCGCAGGCCATGATGGCCGAGAAGACAACGATGCACAGGTAGCGTGCGCAGATGATGTCTTTGCGCGAGAAGGGCAACGTTGCTCGATAACGCTCCCAGCCGTTTTGGTTATCGTAGCCAGCTAGCGAGTTCATGATTATGATGGGCGACATTGCGCTGACCGCACAGGCGCCGGCGCTCATGCCGGAATCGACATCCGACGCGTTGGCAAGGGTCAGCACGACAAACATGAACAGGCCGACGCCTGCAATGCTCGGGATAAGCGAGCGAGCGATGGCGAGCTCGGACATAAAGGCGCGTTTCATTTCGAAGCTCCTTTCAGCATGAGGCGAAGATAGTCATCAATGGTTGCCCGATCGCTGGGAATCTCGGGGAAGGCCTCGAGCGTTTCGCGACGGTTGGGCACGAGCACGTCCACGCTATAGGCGTGGTGGACGGCACGGGCGCCTTCGACGCAAGCCATAAGCTCGGCGGCCTGTGCTTGGGTGCAGTGGGCGATGCCGGCTCGGTCGGTAATGTCCTCGCGCGGCAGGTCAAAAATAATCGAGCCGTTATCGATGCAGATGACGCGATCAGCGGTGCGATCGAGGTCGGACGTAATGTGGCTCGAGAGTAACACGCTGTGCTGGCCGTCGGCGACAAAGGCAAGCAGCTCATCAAGCAGTTCCTCGCGTGCCATGGGATCGAGGCCCGCGGTGGCTTCGTCCAAAACGAGCAGCTTGGCATTGTGGCTGAGTGCACAGGCAAGCTGCAGTTTCATGCCCATGCCGCGGGAGAGGTCCTTGACCTTTGTCTTGGGATCGAGGCCAAATCGGTTGATGAATCCGGCGAACGTTTCGCGGTCCCATGTGGGGTACGCCGGGCCTACGAGCGACTCGATCTGGCCCACCCTGAGCGTGGAGGGGAAGGGGCACGTGTCCAGGACAAGACCGACGCGGGAGCGTAGATGGCGTTGCGATTCATCGGGCGCGTCGGCGCCACAGCGCTGCCCAAACAGGTGCACCTCGCCGGCATCGAGCTTTATAAGCCCGAGCGCGGCGCGAATGGTCGTTGTCTTGCCGGCGCCGTTTGCGCCTACAAAGCCAACGATCTGGCCGGGCTCCACAGCGAGCGTGACGTCGCGTAGTGAAAAGCGGTCGCTCACACGGCGTGAGATGCCTTTGAGTTCTAAAAGGTTTTGCTTGGTATAGCCTTTCTTGCAGATGGCTACTGCATGGTTTTGGGGGCTACCAGGTCGAGCATCTCGTGCAGTTTGTCGCGCGTGACGCCCAGGGTTTCGGCTTGGCTCGCCGCTTTCGCAAGTAGCTCTTCGATATGGCAGAGCTGGTTTTCGCGCAAGAGTTCCTGGTTGCCCTCGGCGACAAAGCAGCCCTTGCCCTGCACGGTGCAGATAAACCCGAGTTGCTCTAGGTCGGCGTAGGCGCGCTTGGTGGTGATGACGCTCACACCCAGGTCGCTCGCGAGTGCACGGATGCTGGGGAGTTTGGCTCCCGCAGTGAGCGTGCCCGAAAGGATTTGAGCTTTGACCTGCGAGGATATCTGCTCTTAGATGGGCTTGTCGCTTGAATTTGATAGGATGATGTCCACAGCGGCTCCTTAGCTGTTGGGCTACACGTGTATATAACCGGTAAGCACAGTATATATACACTATGCACAGTTATGCAAGAGGTAAATACGGATTGTCCGCTCGTTCATTCATCTCAATCTGTAACATCTGGAACCGATTTGGACGGCTACCTGTTACAGATTGAGATTTTGCTGGCGGGCCCCACCTGGTTGTCTCAATCTGTAACAACTGGAGAAGATTTTGGCTGCTAGATGTTATAGATCGAGACATTGGTCATCCGTCTATCCTTATATCTCAATCTGTAACAGATGGACCCGTTTTGAGTGGCTAGATGTTACAGATTG
The DNA here is from genome assembly GCA_900552735.1 of uncultured Collinsella sp. GTDB lineage: Bacteria > Actinomycetota > Coriobacteriia > Coriobacteriales > Coriobacteriaceae > Collinsella. The sequence goes on from USBA01000017.1 coordinate 8,848, forward strand.
AGATCTTTCTGGGACGCCCACCTGGTTGTCTAAATCTGTAACAGGTAGAGGTTCAAAAACCGTCTAGATGTTACAGATCGAGACAAACTGCTGCGGAGTGTCGCCATCGACTGCTAACCAGGCCCCAACTGATGAATTTGTCCTGATAGGTGCCCTATGGCGAGGTTTCACGGCTACAATAGGGCAGTTACATCGACGTAATGCATATAGAACGCAAGAAAGGATCCGCATGGCAAGCCTGTCGGATGAAATCTCGTCGCGCCGCACATTCGCGATCATCAGCCACCCGGACGCCGGTAAGACCACGCTTACCGAGAAGCTGCTGCTCTATACCGGCAGCATCCAGACCGCCGGCTCGGTCAAGGGCAAGAGCTCGGCCAAGCATGCCGTTTCGGACTGGATGGACATCGAGAAGGAGCGCGGCATTTCCGTTACCTCCTCGGTGCTGCAGTTCACCTATAACGGCGCCTGCGTCAATATCCTCGATACCCCCGGCCACCAGGACTTCTCGGAGGATACCTACCGTACCCTTATGGCCGCCGACGCCGCTGTCATGGTCATCGACGGCGCCAAGGGCGTCGAGGCCCAGACCAAAAAGCTCTTTAAGGTCTGTACGCTGCGCCACATTCCGATTTTCACCTTTGTGAACAAGCTCGACCACGAGGCTCGCGATCCGTTTGAGCTCATGGAAGAGATCGAGAATGTCCTGGGCATCAATACGTATCCCATGAACTGGCCGATCGGCAGCGGTCGCAACTTCCGCGGCGTGTTCGACCGTCAGACCCGTCGCGTCATTGCCTTTGAGGGCGATGGTCACGCCAACGCCGCCAAGAAGGTCGCCGAGGTTGAGGCCGAGCTGGGCGACCCCGCCATGGATGAGCTCATCGGCGAGGAGAACCATAAGAACCTAATGGACGATATCGAGCTGCTCGATGGTGCCGGCGACGAGCTCGACTTGGATGCCGTGGCCTGCGGCAAGCTGAGCCCGGCGTTCTTTGGCTCGGCGCTTACCAACTTTGGCGTGGAGCCCTTCCTCAAGGAGTTCCTGCGCCTGGCCCCGACGCCGCGTGCCTATACCGATACGCTCACCAGCGAGCCTGTCGATCCCTGCCGCGACGACTTTAGCGGCTTTGTGTTTAAGATCCAGGCCAACATGGACAAGAACCACCGTGACCGCATCGCCTTTGTGCGCATTTGCTCGGGCAAGTTCGAGCGCGGCATGGATGCCTTCCACGTGCAGGGCAACCGCAAACTTAAGCTTGCCACGGGCACCTCGATGATGGCCGATGACCGCGCCATCGTGGACGAGGCGTACGCGGGCGATATCGTGGGCCTGTTCGATCCGGGTATCTTTAGCATCGGTGACACCGTGTGCTCCGGCAAGCGCCACGTGCAGTATCCGCAGATCCCGACGTTTGCCCCCGAGATGTTCGCTCGCATTACGCAGGTCGATACGCTCAAGCGCAAGCAGTTCGTCAAGGGTATGGAGGAGCTTGCCCAGGAGGGTGCCATCCAGATCTTCCGCGAGCTGGGTGCCGGCATGGAGAGCGTCATCGTGGGCGTGGTCGGCGTGCTGCAGTTTGAGGTGCTCGAGCGCCGCCTCAAGGCCGAGTACCGTGTTGAGGTTCGTCGCCAGCCACTGCCCTATACGGACATCCGCTGGATTCAGAACGACCCCGACACCATCGATATCCCGGGCCTTTCGCTCACGCGCGACACGCTGCGCGTCGAGGACATGCGCGGCGGCAAGCTGCTGCTGTTTACGAGCCCGTGGAACGTGGATTGGGCAACCGACCACAATCCCGACCTTATCCTGTCGGAGTTTGGCAACGTAGCCTTTTAACGCACCAGTGCGGTGGCCCTGCGGGGCCGCCGCGCCGATTGCTTGCCTGATGCCGCGTGAGCGGCTATCATACCCACCGTCGTCTCAAGACCGGGGCGTCCGAGCAGTTCGGGTCCGATATCCTGCTCGTTAAACCTAAAACCAAAGGAGTACATAATGATCAAGAAGGTCATGGAGGACTACAAGGTCCTGTTGCGGAGCATTCCCGCGGCAACGGTTTCGCTGTTTTTCGTGAGCGTCATCATGATGAACCTGCTGGCCAACAAAGAGCTCATCAGCCTGCCGTATCTGGCACTCGATTGCGGCTTTGTGGTGAGCTGGGTTTCGTTTTTGTGCCAGGACATGATCTGCAAACGCTTTGGCGCCAAGGCATCCATCAAAATCTCTATCCTCGCACTGCTGGTCAACCTTGCCGTGAGCCTGTGCTTTTGGGCGTGCTCGCTCACGCCCGGCATGTGGGGCGCGTACTACGACACGGGCATGATCGAGGTCAACACCGCTCTTAACGCCACCATCGGCGGCACCTGGTACGTGGTGCTGGGCTCTTCGCTGGCAATGCTCGTCTCTGCCGTGGTTAACTCCACGCTCAACCAGTCGCTCGGCCGCATGCTCAAAAAGAATAATTTTGCGAGCTTCGCCTTCCGCTCCTATGTGTCCACGGGTGTTGGCCAGTTTATCGACAACCTGGTCTTTGCCATTGTGGTGAGCCACACGTTCTTTGGTTGGACCTGGGTGCAGGTCCTTATGTGCTCACTGACCGGCGCTGTCGCCGAGCTGCTGTGCGAGGTCTTCCTGAGCCCCGTGGGCTACAAGGTCGTGCGCGGCTGGGAGCGCGAGAATGTGGGCTCCGAGTACCTCGAGCGCCACGCAACCGCCTAAGGAGCAAGTATGCGGGTTTTGATCACGGGCGCTTCGGGCGGTATCGGAGCCGCGTGCGTGCAGCGCTTTTTGGACGAGGGCCACGAGGTCGTGGGCTTTGATCTGCTGCCGGCGGCAATCGAACACGAGCGCTACCGCCATCTGATCGTTGATGTACGCGAGCCGGACTCGTTTCCAGGCGACCTTGAACCCCAGGTAATCGTGAACGTTGCCGGTACGCAGGATTCGGCCGACGATATCGCCGCCAACCTGTGTGGCACCATCAACGTGACCGAGCGCTACGCCTTTGTGGGGGAGGGGCTCGCCGCCAAGCCTGCGCCGGCTATCAAATCCGTGGTCAATGTGGGGTCGGCGAGCGGGCATACGGGATCGGAGTTTCCCGCCTATGCCGCCAGCAAGGGTGGCGTTATCGCCTACACCAAGAACCTTGCAAACCGTCTGGCGCCGCAGGCCATCGCCAACAGTGTGGACCCGGGTGGCGTTATCACGCCGCTCAACCGTTGTGTGATGGAAGACGAGCACCTGTGGAACCAGATTATGGAGCTCACGCCGCTTAAGCGCTGGGCCACTGCCCAAGAGATCGCCGAGTGGATCTACTTTGTGGGCGTGACCAACCGGTTTATGACCGGGCAGAGCCTGCTGATCGATGGCGGCGAGGCCGGCCGCACACAATTTATTTGGCCTGAATAGGAAACGCGCCCGATGGAAAGCCGTCGGGCGCGTTTTTGATGTATCGATTTTTAGCCGAGGCAAGTCCAGTTGACGGGGGTCGAGCCGTGCTGCTCGAGTAGCCGATTGGCTGCCGAGAAGGGGCGCGATCCCATAAAAGCGGGGAGTTCTGCCGTGGCACGGTTGGCCGAAAGCGGCGAGGGGTGCGTGGAGGCCAGGCAGAACTTGCCGGTTGCCTTGCCCGCGCCGGTCGCGGCGAGCTTGCCTTCGACCATCTGCTGGGCAAATCGGCCCCATGCCAAAAAGACTACCGGTTGGGGCAGCTGGCAGCAGCGTTCGATAACGTAGTCGGTGAGCGTGCTCCAGCCCAGTTTGGCGTGCGAGTTGGCGGCATGCTCGCGCACGGTGAGCGTGGTGTTGAGGAGCAGGACGCCCTGCTGTGCCCATGGGGTTAGGTCTCCCGTGGCGGGAATGGGGTAGCCCAGATCGGCATTGAGTTCCTTGTAGATGTTGCGCAGGCTCGGCGGCAACTTGGTTTGCGTCGCGGGGACCGAGAACGACAGCCCCATAGCCTGGCTGGGTCCGTGATAGGGGTCTTGACCCAAGATGACAACCTTGACCTGGTCGGCCGGCGTGTAGGCGAGGGCATTGAGGATGTCGTCTTGTGCCGGGTAGATAGTCTGCTCGGCACGCAAAAGGGCGATGCGCTCGAGCAGCTGGTTCGTAGTGTCACGTACCGGCTGCGGCGCATCGCCCAACCAAGTTGCTATGTTGCGGTCGCGGGTCGCGGCGTCCATGGGGCTCCTTTACGTCAGATGCTCTGTTGACATCTATTGTAAAGGCGCACCGGTTGCCTTTATGCCACGGCTGTATGAGGAGTGGGGTCTACGAGACGTGCTCGGGCGCTCCTGCCATGCCAGCCTGTCCATGTGCGCGAAGGTGCGGAAGTTCGACGGTTGCCACCATGACGCCGGTGAGGATGAGGGCGGCGCCAAAGAAGGCGATGGGGCTGAGGACCTCGCCGACCAGGAAGAACGAGAAGACGGCGGAGCATACCGGCTCGAGCGAGAAGGCGAAGCCGGTGGTCTCGGCAGGCACGTGGGGCTGCACGAGCGTTTGGGTGATAAAGCCATAGGCAGAGCAGATGAGTGCGAGCGCGACGACAACGACAATCTCGCTAGGCGTGCCGGGAAGCGTGAAACCGCCAAAGGTGAATGCGGCGATACCCGAGAATAAGCCGCCGAAGCCCAGCTGCCAAACGCCCAGAGCAAGCGGATCGACTTCCTCGACAAAGCGCTTGGCCACGATAATGTGGCTGGCATAGATAAAAGCCGAGAGCAGCATGATGATTGCGCCGGGATTCAGGCTGGTAAAGTCGGCGCCCGAGAGCAGCAGCATGCCGCAGGTGACGATGGCGGTGCCGACGAGTACCTTGCGCTCGGGGGCGCGACGCAGCAGGGCTGCGTTGGCAAACGGCACGATTACGACTGTCAGGCTCTGCAAAAAGCCGGCGGTGGAGGCGGAGGTGAGGCTGGAGCCCAGGCACATGCACGTGAGCTCGGATGCCATGATGGCACCGATGATGGCGGCGCGAACCATAAGGTCGCGGTTGATGCGCAACGCGTGCTTGTGGAAGAGCAGCAGACAGGCCGCAAAGGCGATGATGCAGCGCAGCGCAACGATGCTCGTGGCGTTCATGCTGTCCATGCCGATCTTCATGAGGGGATACGAAAAGCCCCATGCGACGGGAACGGAAAATGAGAGCGCGATTGCTTTTTTGCGATCCATGGGACTCCTTTTGTTACAGAACGGTTTCGCACAAAGGATTCTGCTCTCAGATGTGGATGTAGTAAAGCGAATGTATCTTCAGTATGATTAAGAAATGCTAATGTTGGCAGAAAAAGCCCTGGCAAAACGTTTTACGGCTGCATTGATGGGGAGGCACGATGGCATCGCGGTATCAGATTGTTTGTATGGTGGTCGATCGCGGCAGCCTTAAAGGCGCAGCGGACGAGCTGGGCTATACGCAAAGTGCGGTGAGCCAGGCCGTCAAGGCGCTCGAGCGCGAGCTGGGTACCACGCTTATCGAGCGCGGAAAGCAGGGCGTCTCGCTTACGCGCGACGGTAAACAATATCTGCCGTACCTGCGCCAGATCGTGACCGCCGAGGCCGAGCTCGAGGGCAAGCGCCAGGAGCTGCTGGGGCTTTCGTCGACTGATATTCGCATTGCGACGTTTACCAACGTGAGTCGTACCGTGCTGCCGCGTGTGATCCGCGACTTTGGAGCGCTGCACCCGGGCGTGCACTTTACCCTCAAGCAGGGAGATTACACGCGCAACGCCCAGTGGGTGCACGACGGCGTAGTGGATTTTTGCTTTACGGCACGCGGGTTTACCGCGGGGCTCGAGAAGCGCGTGGTCTATCACGACGAGTTGGTGGCACTGTTGCCGGCTGCGCATCCGCTGACGGCAAAGGAAAAGGTGACGCTCGCCGATCTGGCGTCCGAGCCGTTTGTGTTGCTGGATGAGGGCGAACAGAGCCTGGTGCTCGATGCATTCGCGGCGCATGGGCTGTCGCCGCACGTGACGAGTGAGGTGACCGACGACTACACCATCATGGCGATGGTGGAGGAGGGCCTGGGCGTGAGCATGCTCTACCGTCGTACTGTGGAGGGCATGCGAGCCGATATTTGTGTGCGGCCCATCGTGCATGCCCCCTCGCGTGACGTGGTGGCCGCATGGCGCAGCTGGGACACCATGCCCATCGCCACGAGGCGCTTTATCGACTATATGAGCTCGCATATTGTCAATTAATGACTGGCGCGGTGTTGAGCGCGGTGTTTAGCGCGGTGTTTAGCGGGCTGTCGCTTTGGCTTGGGTGGCGCGATAGGTGCGTGCCGGGTGGCAGAGTAGTACCGCCACGACCATAAAGAACGCCGTGGTACCCAGGCTGATGGGGTAGACCATCATGATGTTCGCAAAGGTGCGGAAGCGCGGGAACACGCAGAACACCCAATAGAAGCGGATGCCGCAGACGCAGATCATGGTGATGAGGGCGGGTGTGAGCGAGATGCCAAAGCCGCGCAGGTAGCCTGACATGTTTTCGTAGAACATGCTAAAGGCGTACGCCGGGAAAATCGAGCACACGCGGATATAGCCGATCGAGACGATGTTGGGATCGCTGTTGAACAGCGACAAGATCTCGCGCCCCAGGCCGACAATAACGATGATCGTGGTGAGTGCAACGATGCCGCCTTCGACCAGGCAGACCTTGAGCGTCTTGGTGCAGCGGCCGATCTGGCGGGCACCGTGGTTTTGTCCCACAAAGGTGGTGCACGCCTGGCTAAAGCTGTTGAGCAGGTTGTAGCACACGTACTCCAGACTCATGGCGGCGCTCGATGCCGCCATGACCTCGGTGCCCAGGCTGTTGATGGCAGACTGGATGATGATGTTGGCGACGGCAAAGACGGCGCTTTGGATGCCGGCGGGCAGGCCGATCTTGACGATGCGCTTGAGGGCGACGGGGTCGATAGCCAAGTCGCGCGGGGTGACGCGGACGACGGAGTCGGTCTTGAGCAGGCGGATAAAGAGCGTGGCGGCGCTGACGGTGTAGGCGATGGCGGTGGCGATGGCGACGCCCGCGACGCCCCAGTGGAGCACAGGGACAAAGATGAGGTCCAGGCCAATGTTGAGGACGGTGGACACGGCAAGTGCCTGCAGCGGCATGCGGGTGATGCCGACGGAGCGGAAGATCGCGGCCTCAAAGTTGTAGAGCAAAATCGAGGGCATGCTGAGCAAAAAGACGCGTAGATAGAGTGAGGCGAGCGGCATGGTCTCGGCGGGAACGTTGAGCGCGGCGAGCATGGGCTCGGCAAAGATCTCGCCCAGAGCGATGACGACAAAGCCCACGAGTGCCATTAAAATCGAGGTATGGACGGCACGTTTGACCATGTTCTGATCGTTGCGGCCGATAGCGTTGGCGATGACCACGTTGGAGCCAAGCGACATGCCAATAAACAGGTTGAGCATAAGACTGGTAAGCGGAACATTGGAGCCGACCGCCGCCATGGCGAGGGTTCCCTGGTCGCCCGAGAAGTTGCCGATGATGACCGTGGCGATGAGGTTCGACAGCTGCTCCAAGATGCTCGTGGCGGCCACGGGGAAGGCGAACAGGGGAATATTTCGCCACAGCGAGCCGGTGATCATGTCAATGTGCTTAGATGCGGTATCAGCCATACGCTCTCAATCTCTAACATGCTCTTTCGTGCTTATTTGCGCAGACGATGATACTCCTAATGCAACCAGTCGGCACTTAGGGACGTTCCTTTTCTGTCGGCAGCTGGGGACACTCCTTAGTCATTCAAGAACGTCCCCAATGACTAGGTGGGGAAGGCGTGCGACAATGGTGGACGTTGTGTTGTTCGCGCTAAGGAGTTGCCATGTTGTTGTGTCCCGTTTGCCATGAGCCGTTGGTGGACGACGAGCGTGGGGCTGCATGTGCGGGTGGACATCGATTCGATCGTGCGCGCGAGGGCTATCTGTACCTGTTGCGCTCGTCTAAGAGCGGCGACTCCATGGGCGATCCCAAGTCGCAGGCCCGCAGCCGTCGCGACTTCCTCAATCGCGACTATTATGCGCCGCTGCGCGACGCGATGGTCGAGCTGGTGCGCGAACGAACGGCTGAGCGCGGGGCATCCGCAGGCAAGCCTCTGACCCTGCTCGACATCTGCTGCGGCGAGGGCTATTACACGAGCGCCATGGGCTCGGTGGCGAACGTTGATGCCTACGGCTTTGACCTGGGCAAGGAAATGGTGCGCTTGGCTGCCAAGCGCGGCGGCGCGACGTATTTCGTTGCCAACATGAAGGACATCCCCGTGGCAGATGGCGCCTTCGATATGGTGACAGAGCTCTTTGCTCCCTTTAACGAGCGCGAGTTTGCCCGCGTGCTGGCGCCCGAGGGCTCGCTCTACACCGTGATTCCAGGTGCCCGCCATCTGTTTGGGCTCAAGGAAGTGCTCTACGACACGCCGTACCTTAACGACGAAAAGCTGCCGAAGACGACCGAGCTAAAACTGGTCGGCACGCAGCGGGTATCCGCGAACATTACGCTCCAGACGCAGG
>USBA01000018.1 GCA_900552735.1 uncultured Collinsella sp.
TTATTGCCATCGCATTGGGCGCGCTGCTGCTGGCGTTCAGCCTTGGCATGATCGCGGCAAACGGCGGCAGATTCTGGAATCCGTTTGCACAGTGACGCATTGAACGGAGGCGGCAAGGCGGAGAATTATAACATTGCATCAGTATTTTATTGAAAACCTTGCAAAACAGGCATAGATTTGTTAAAACGGCGGTTATGATGCTGTTTGAAAAGATGAATGCGGCCATGCGCCACAGCGCGGAAGAGGGCAAAAAGCGCCGCGAGCTGGACGCGCAGAAAAACGGCGGAATGCGTGCCGAACTTGAGCGGGGCGACGTGTGCGCCATGCTGATTTCTGCATTCCTGACGATTGTGCCGGTCGTCGGGGGGCTGGTGCTGCTGATGGCGCTGGTCGCCTATGTCGCGGTGATTCACTAAAGAAATCGCCGACGCTGCCGGAAGGACGCCGCATTTTCACGGCGGGGGGCGCATGCGGCAGATTTACATCATGAAAAAGGCGGAAGATATCCATGAAGCTATTCGTGGCCTGCCACCACGTGCTGCCCGAAAAGCATCAGTAATTCAGAAAGGAGCCTTCTTTGCCGGTCGAATGGGAGAGGGCTCCTTCTTCAAAGGAGATTGGAAATATGGTACGCAAGAGCGAAGAAAAGCAGGTTGTGACCAAACCGGCTCCGTTTAACGGCGTGGGCGAAATCACCGGGCATCCCGCTCTTGAGCAGGCGCGACGAATGGGCATGGGGGCCTAGGCGCGGCTTAGCTGCGCGAAAGCAGTTTGTACTCAAAACCATCGGCAGGAGGAATCAAACATGACGATTAAGCAGACGGCGGGCAGAGATGCCCTGGGGGAGTTCGCTCCCAAATTCGCACAGCTCAATGACGACGTGCTGTTCGGCGAGGTATGGAGCCGGGAGGGCGAGCTCTCCTTGCGCGACCGCAGCGTGGTGACGGTGGTGGCCCTAATGGCGCAGGGACTGACGGACTCTTCGTTCAAATATCACCTGACGTCCGCGAAGAACAACGGCGTGACCAGGGCGGAGATAGCGGAAATCCTTACGCACGCGGCGTTTTACGCGGGTTGGCCCAAGGCATGGGCGGCCTTCCGCATGGCGAAGGAGGTCTGGGTGGACGACGATGCCGCCGACGCAAAGGCTCAGCACCAAAACGAGATGGCCTTTCCCATCGGTGCCCCCAACGACGCGTTCGCGAAGTACTTCATCGGGCAAAGCTACCTCGCGCCCCTTTCCACCGAGCAGGTCGGCGTCTGCAACGTGACGTTCGAGCCCGGCTGCCGCAACAACTGGCACGTCCATCACGCCAAAAGCGGCGGCGGGCAGATCCTCGTCTGCGTGGCTGGCCGAGGGTTTTACCAGGAATGGGGAAAGCCGGCACAGGAGCTGCATCCGGGCGACGTGGTCAACATCGCCCCGGGGGTGAAGCATTGGCACGGAGCCGCGCCCGACAGCTGGTTCTCCCATCTCGCGCTTGAGGTTCCGGGCGAGGAGACCTCCAACGAGTGGCTGGAGCCCGTGGACGACGAGGGATATCTCAAAGCGACTAGCAGGGAGTCTTAAGCACCGTCGCCCGTCCGTGCCCCGCTCGAAGGAACGGAGGCGGATGCCCTCTGCCAGCGCCCGCCGGCAAACGATGACTATTATCTGCTCTACTCGGATGACGACGCGTACGCCCGCGTGGCCCAGCGCGTTATCGAGCGCGGCGCGGAGCAGATGGTTCCCTCGATCATGGAGAAGGCCGGGCTTTCGCGCGAGGACGCCTATCTGCTCTTTGTCCACAACGTTCAGGGAAATCTCGCGGTCAACCGCCTGCTCGGTTGGAGGCGAGGGCCCGAGTTCGCCCACGCCCAGGAGCTGCTCAGCGCCTATTCCGAAGGGGACATGCGAGCGGTATCGGCTCGTCGCGATTTCCGTAGTTGATCTTGACTGTGGACTCCTTACAAGTCTTGCTCGAGATCGAGCGGAGACTGGGCCCTGCCGAATCGGAGCTATGGCGACCAAAAATGTTGCCAGAAGACGCCGTCGACACTGTTTGCGATGGGGTAGAGCTCGATGGCGGTTCGGCACAGTCTGTTTCGACGGTTTCGCGGGGCGTTGATGGCGTGAAGGCGGCCGTTGGAAAGAAACTCATTTCCGTGGGGAAGAAACTTCTCGGTGAGTAAAGCTCATCGGAGCGGGGATAGAGCTTTGTCTGCGGGGTACGAAATGCTGGCTAGTGGTTGCGACGCCTTGTTGCAGAAATGCCAACTGCTGCAACTACACCACCGGCAACACTCAGGGCGGTTGCCATCGCACTGTTGTCGCCCGTCACGGGTAGGGTGGTCCCGGCTGGTTTAACTGCCGTTACTGCCTTGGTGGAAACGGGATTTGCCGCGGGCTTTTCTGCCTTGGGCTGCGGTGTGGGCTCGGGCTTGGTTTCCGGTTCGGGTTTGACCTCTGGGCTCGGTTTAACACTTGGATCGGGTTTGGAACCGCTCGTATCGGTTGCAATCAAGTGCACGTCGCTGTCGAAGACGTAGCGGATGTAGTAATCGTGCCGCGTCTCGTGCATAATCCCTTGCCCGCTGTCGAAGTCACGGTCAACGTGTGTGCCAAGGTGGGCTGAGCTGTTGAGGTTCAGCCTGTAAGGGATTTGGTCGTCGGCGTAACTGCCTGTAAAGACTACGGTTGCTCTAACGTGATTGTCGATCATGGTCAGGGCAATAGAGACGCTGGCCTCTTTGGGGTTCTCGGTTTTTATAAGGCCTTCGGTATCGGTGTCGATCTTGAAGAGAAGGACGGTGTCGTTAAGCCCGTAGATGAAGTCTTCGGGTTTGTCGGGGAAATCGTATACAAACGCCTCATTCTGGACCAACATAAAGGCAGGAGGGAGCTCCAGGTCATAGTTATGGTCGACAACGGTGGTAGCTGTGAGGCTGCCTTCTGCGTTGGCTTCGTCGCAGGTAATGGGTGCTGCGACATCGGTTTCGGGCATTTCTGTCGCCAGTGCTGCGCAGGGTAGCAAAAGCAGTCCTGCCACAAGAATGCTTACTCCGAAGGCGGCGATTCTGGCGTCTGCATGACGCTTGACGTCGCGGATAGACAGGCCAGTCCGTTTGTTATGGGTCTGCGGTGCAACATGCTGTCCATACATAAGACGCTCCTTGTTCGTAGGCCGGTTTCCGCGGATCTATATTGCGCCTGGCCGATGCGGCTAGGCTCTTTCACGCGAACGCTTATGCGAGCAGGGAGAAAGCTCAAGCTAATTTTCTCACAGTCGATACTTTGCGAGCAACGATTTGCTGTTCAATTCTCGGAGAGAGAATCAAGGTGGCCGAGGAGTTATCAGGCAATGAGATTGTGTCTAGAGAACACGAACGAGAGATGCGATCTACAGACGACTGAATAGCTCCATCCGTTTTGGTTACAACGAAATGTATGCCGCGCGCCTGCGGCATGAAGAAGGGAGATTCTTATGAATATCGTTGTATTGAGCGGTAGCCCGCGCAAGGGCGCCAATACCGACACCATGGTCGAGGCGTTTGCTGAGACCGCGCGTGAGGGTGGCCATACGGTCGAGGTCATCCGCGTTGCCAGTAAGAAAATCGCTGGTTGTCTGGGGTGTCAGTATTGCTTCGCCCACGAGGGCACTTGCGTGCAGAAGGATGACATGGCCAACGTGATCGAGTCGCTGAAAGACGCCGACATGGTTGTCTTCGCTTCGCCTATCTACTGGTTTGATATCACTGCGCAGGAGAAGGCCGCCATCGATCGCCTATACGCCTTCGGTGCTACGGGCTTCCCGTTCACCAAGACGGCCCTTTTACTCGATAGCCACAGCGAGGGCGTCTATGATGCGGCGATCGCTATGTACAAGTCGACCTGTGCGTACTGCAAGTGGGAGGACCAGGGCATTGTCGCCATCAGCGGTATGACCGAGCGCGACAGCATGGCATCGTCGCCCAAGTTGAAAGAGGTGCGAGAGCTCGCTCGCAAGCTCGCCTAAGGACAAGAAGAACGCATGGCAATCAGCGTTGGCGGAAAGCCTACTTCCCTTACCAAGAGGATTACTGATTGCCATGCGTTGATGTCCTTATGGACAATCTCCGCGTGCTAGGAGACTTTCTCGCTCAGGAACTCCCTGAATGCGGGGATGTCAAAGCCAACGAGACCACGCCCACGTTCCCCGATGACGCCGTCCTCGAGAAGGCGGCGTTTGTATTGGCTTGCGTAGTTGCTGGCGACGCCCATGCGTTTGGCTATCTCCGAGACCCTGCTGGGGCCAGAATCGGGCAGCATCGCGAGTAAAAACTCAATGTCTTTATCGGAAAGCTCTCGATAGGTCGTTTCGAGAATGCGATCACGCAGCTCCATGCGTGCGAGTAGGGAACCCTGCTGGACATCGGATGCACTGATTTGGGGCGAGTTCTCCGAAACATCCCAAGTGCGATATCCGACGAGCTGCATCATGTAGGGGAATCCGTCGACGGCCTTCACAGCATTCTCGAGCGCTTCTGGTGTGATTGAACGTCCTCCGGCCTCAACGGTTTTGCGAAACGCGTTTGCAATTTCAACGTCAGTGATTCGTCCTAACTGATGATATTGGGAACGCCTGAGGAACGAGACGGAATCGTTACGCAGCAACGCCGATACTTTGTAGGGCAGTCCTGCCATGAGTAGGGCAACTTTTTTACCTTCGCGTACAAAGTGCTGGTAAACAGAGGCAAATTGAAGCATTTCTTCGAGATCGACGGTGACTTCATCGATGGTAATGAGAAGTCCGATGTCATGTTTTTCGAGTTGCTTAAAGATGCCATTCATGCTTGTGCGCCAGTTGCCCTGGGCCTCTTGAGCATATGTCCAATCGATGCCCACTGGACCAATTTGAACGCCGTTTATGCGCGCGTGAGGCTGTGAGAGGTAGCTATCTGCGGCTTCTTTGGTTCGCTCGATAATATCTTCGAGCATGCCTGGCATGGCGGAGACATTTGCTGCGATCCAGCCGTGTTCAAGCGCCGTTTCTGAAAGGAGCGAGAGAAGCGCCGTCTTGCCCGTTCCCCTTGCGCCCGTAAAAATAGTCGACAGGTTTGGATCTCCCGGGCCGTTGATAAAGCCACGGTTGATGTCACGCAGAATATGCTCGCGACCCGCTAGAAAGGGAGGGACGCTTCCAAATGTTGGGGTAAAGGGGTTCTTGCTGTACTCCATGGTATCTCCTTTGCAAGTTTTGCTAATTTTTGCAAATTTTGCTAATTTTTGCAAGTTTTGCTAACGACCGACCAAAGGGCATCGAAGCAGTGACGCTGACATTTTTTAACGCAGAAAAATAAGCAGAAATCAATTAATCTGCGTTAAGAAATAGTTGAGAAGAAAAACGACGAGTCCCGGGCGCAATGCCGTTGCGCTCCGGGCCTCGTCGCTTTGCGAAGTATCTAACGGTCTCGTTGCCGGGGTACCTAGTCAAACAGGCTCGGCATGTCGTTTTCTTTCATAAGGGCACCGGCGGAGGGGAGGTTCTGCGCGGTGAACTTCTCGGCCGAGACGCCGGCGCCAAGAATCTCCTCGGTTGTGCCGACGGTGGTGACCGAGCGGCCCTTCTTGGCGGTAAAGGCCTGGACGCCCTGCGTGTTGGTGGTCGTCTTGGTCTTGAGCAGCGACGTGTTGAAGTTCATCAAACGATAGTCGCTCGAGACCAGCGCGATGTCACGATCTGTGTTGAGCACCTGGGCATACAGCAGCTTGCTGCCACCGTAGATGGCGTTCTTGAGGCGTTTGCGGTTGGTCTTGGTGACGTATCCAGAAAGTGCGACGCGCACCACGCGGCCGTTCTCAAAGACAAACAACACGTCGGCCTTGTAGTCCTCGGGGTCGATGACCCAGATGACACTCTCGTCGGGTTCCATCTCAAGATCGGTCGGCAGGTACGAGCCCAGCTGGGCCGACTTGGTGTCCTCAAAAGCCGCAACCTTGCACTTGTACACCTGGCTCTTGTTGGTAAAGACCAGCAGCTCGTGGGTGTTGGAGGATGGGAACTCGATAAAGGGCTTATCGCCGTCCTTGTACTTGAGCGTGGTGGCCTTCTTGAGTACGCGGTCCGTCATCTTCTTAAGGTAGCCATCGCGCGAGAGCATGATGGTGACCGGGTACTCCTCGACCTCGGGCTCCAAGCTTACTTCGATAACCTCATGGGGCTCGATCCTGCCCGTGCGGCGCGGCATCACATACTTCTTGTTGACCGCGGCCAGCTCGTCGCTGATGACCTTCTTGATGTTCTCCTCGCTGGAGAGGATCTCCTCAAGCTCGGCAATCTCGCCCTCAAGCTTAGCGATGTCCTTGGTGCGGTTGAGGATGTACTCCTCGTTGATGTTGCGGAGCTTGAGCTCGGCAACAAACTCGGCCTGGGTCTCGTCGATGTCGAAGCCGCGCATAAGGTTGGGCACGACCTCGGCCTCGAGCTTGGTGCCACGGATGATGGCGATCGCCTTGTCGATGTCGAGCAGGATCGCCTCGAGGCCGTGCAGCAGGTGCAGGCGCTCGGACTTTTTTCCCAGGTCAAAGTTAATGCGGCGACGCGTGGACTCAATACGCCACTTGACCCACTCGTGCAGGATCTGACGCACGCCCATAACGCGAGGGTAACCATCGACCAACACGTTGAAGTTGCACGAGAACGAATCCTGCAGCGTGGTCGAGCGATAGAGCTTGGCCATGAGCTTGTCGGGATCGACACCGCGCTTAAGGTCGATGGCGATGCGCAGGCCCGAGAGGTCGGTCTCGTCGCGGATGTCGGCGATCTCCTTGACCTTGCCCTCCTTGGAGAGCTTGACGATGCGCTCGATGATGACATCGGTCTTGGTGGTGTAGGGAATCTCGTAGACCTCGATGATGCGCTCTTCGGGAATCCAGCGCCAGCGGGAGCGGATCTGGAAGCTGCCAAGGCCGGTCTCGATAATCTTTTCCATCTCCTCGCGGCGGTAGATGATCTCGCCGCCGGTCGAGAAGTCGGGCATGGGCATGTATTCGAGCAGGTCGCAGTCGGGGTCCTGCAGGTAGTGCATTGTGGCAGTGCAGACCTCGTTGAGGTTGAAGCCGCAGATGTCGGACGCCATGGCGACACCGATGCCCTTGTTGGCTGAGACGAGGATATTGGGGAACGTGGTGGGCAGCAGGCGCGGCTCCTTCATGGCGCCGTCGTAGCTGTCGACGAAGTCGACCGGGTCCTTGTCGATGTCCTTGAAGATCTCGGCGCTGATGGGGGAGAGCTTGGCCTCGGTGTAACGCGAGGCGGCGTAGCTCAGGTCGCCCGAATAGTACTTGCCAAAGTTGCCCTTCGACTCCACGAAGGGCGCAAGCAGCGCTTCGTTGCCCGTCGCCAGGCGCACCATCGTCTCGTAGATCGCGGCATCGCCGTGCGGGTTGAGCTTCATGGTCTGGCCCACGATGTTGGCGCTCTTCTGGCGCTCGCCCTTGAGCAGACCCATCTTGTACATGGTGTAGAGCAGCTTGCGGTGCGAGGGCTTAAAGCCGTCGATCTCGGGGAATGCACGCGAGACGTTGACGCTCATGGCGTAGGGCATGTAGTTGACCTCGAGCGTCTGCGTGATCGGCTGGTCGGTGACCTCGGAGTGCAGGCCGATGACGTTTTCGGCGTTGACCTGCTTTTTCTTTGGCTGGTTCTTCGTCTTCTTCTTTGCCACGATTTCCTCTTGAACTTCTTATGGGCCGTCGTTATCGATTTGCTGCTACTGCAGGTCCAGCTGGTCCAGGTATTCCTTGCCGTGCTCGGAGATATGGCGCTTGCGGCCTGCCTCGTCGTTGCCCAGCAACAGGTTGAACATGGTTTCCATCTTGGTGACGTCCTCGGGCTCCACCTTGATCAGACGACGCGTCTCGGGATTCATGGTGGTGAGCCACATCATGTCCGGGTCGTTCTCACCAAGACCCTTGGAGCGGTTGATGGAGCACTTTTGGTCGCCAATCTCCTTGAGGATGCCGTTCTTCTCGAGCTCGGTGTAGGCAAAGTAGGTCTTCTCTTTGCAGTTGATCTCGTAGAGCGGCGATTCGGCGATATATACGTAACCCTCGTCGATAAGCGTGGGCACCAGGCGGTAGAGCATGGTGAGCACGAGCGTACGGATGTGATAACCGTCGACGTCGGCGTCCGTACAGATGATGACCTTGTTCCAGTTGAGGTTGTCCAGGTCAAAGGAACCAAGGTTCTTGATGCGCTTGTCCTTGATCTCCACACCGCAGCCCAGCACGCGCATAAGGTCCATGATGATGTCGGACTTAAAGATGCGCGGGTAGTCCTCTTTCAGGCAGTTGAGGATCTTACCGCGGACGGGCATAACGCCCTGGAACTCGGCATCGCGCGAGGTGCGAATGGCGCCTGCTGCCGAGTCGCCCTCTACGATGTAGATCTCGCGACGGTTCTTATCTTTGGAGCGGCAGTCGATGAACTTCTGCACGCGGTTGGCCATGTCGGTCTTCTGCTGCAGGTTGGTCTTGATGCTCTGGCGCGTCTTTTCGGCGTTCTCGCGCGAGCGCTTGTTGATGAGCACCTGCTCCATGATCTTGTTGGCGGCGTCTTTGTTCTCGATCAAGTAGGTCGAGAGGCGCTCCTTAAAGAAGGCCGTCATAGCCTGCTGGATAAAGCGGTTGTTGATGGCCTTCTTAGTCTGGTTTTCGTAGGACGTCTGGGTTGAGAAGCAGTTGGTCACCAGCACCAGGCAGTCCTGGACGTCCTGCCATTTGATGCCGCTCTCGTTTTTGTTGTACTTGCCCTGTTGCTTAATGTAGGCATCGATGGCGCTGGTCAGAGCGCTGCGGGCGGCCTTCTCGGGCGAGCCGCCATTCTCGAGCCACGATGAGTTGTGGTAGTACTCCTGCATCATGAAGGTGCGCGAGAAGCACATGCACGCGGTAATCTTCACGTTGTAGTCGGGCAGGTCCTCGCGGTCGCGACCTCGACGGTCGGCCTCGATAAAGAAAGGCTCGGTGAGGTAGTCGGTGCCGACCTTCTCGAGCACGTAGTCTTCGATGCCCTTGGGATAGCAAAAATCCTCTTCGGAAAACTCGCCATCGTCGCCCTCGATGCGCAGGCGGAAGGTCACGTTGGCGTTGACCACGGCCTGGCGGCGCATGGTCTCGCGATACCAGTCGTGGGGGATGCTGATGGAGGTAAAGACCTCAAGATCGGGGCGCCACTTGATGGTGGTGCCGGTGCGGTTCTCGTCGCTGGGCTCAATCTCGAGTGCCTTCTTTTTGGCACCGACGACCTTGCCCTTCTTAAAGTGCAGGGAGTACTTGTTGCCGTCGCGCCAAACGGTGACGTCCATGTACTCGGAGGCGTACTGGGTCGCGCACGAGCCTAGGCCGTTGGTGCCGAGCGAGAAGTCGTAGTCGCCGCCCTGGTTATTGTTATATTTGCCGCCGGCGTAGAGCTCGCAAAAGACGAGTTCCCAGTTAAAGCGCTTCTCGGAGGGGTTCCAGTCGAGCGGGCAGCCGCGGCCGTTGTCCTCTACCTGAATGGAACCATCGCGAAAGGCGGTAAGGGTGATGAGCTTGCCGTAGCCCTGGCGCGCCTCGTCAACGGCGTTGGACAGGATCTCGAAGGCAGCGTGTGCACAGCCATCGAGTCCGTCCGAGCCAAAGATAACGGCAGGGCGCAGGCGTACGCGCTCCTCGTCCTTGAGCTGGCGGATACTGTCGTTACCATAGTTTGCGGTGTTTTTTGCCATACTCGCTCTCTCGGTGCTCCCTTGCTGCGTTTAAGTCATATAGATAGTCAAGGTAGCATAGCCCAGCCCATAGGCGATTCCAACCAACACGAAATCCATCGAACAATCGTTCGGAGTTCGATGGAGATTAGTTTACTCGGACAAAACCGAGTCGGCTCTGTCCGAGTAAGTTTGAAGACGGCCGAATGTGTCTTGCTGCGTTTGCGGTTGGATACGCTGTCGAAGACATGTCGTGCGGATTGTTGGCGAAAAGACGCCGTGCCAAGCTCGAGGCAGAACTCGACTCCTCTGACGATATCTAATGCGTAATGGGCTGGCTCTGGGTATCCAGAACCAGCCCATTTTGATGTTCGATGAGCCGAGTCGGCGTCTCTCGCAAAAGTAACTAGGAGCTAGCGAGGCCTATCCGAATTGACCTCATTGGCGGTATCGCTTTCGAGCGCCGTGCGGCGGGCGCTGTAGGCGACGAGGCCGGCACCAGCTGCGGCGAGTGCTGCGGCGGCTGCCGTAAAGGGAGCGTTGACGTCGCCCGTGCCCGCAAGCGCGCCCGCTTTTCCGGAGCGCTTGTTATTGCCGTGATCCTTGCCGCTGCCAGAGCCACTGCCGCCACCTGAGCTGCTTCCGCCGTAGCCAGCTCCACTCGTGCCGCCATCGCCGTCGACCGTCATCGGTGCATCGTGAAGTCCTGTCGTATCCGCACTGCCGCATACGCCGATCTGAACTTCTGAGCGCTCGCATGCCGCGCCGGGCACATGAAGCTCGTGCAGTACGGCACCCAGCGCCGAGTTTGCACCCGGTCGAATTTCCTCGAGTGTTATGGGATCGAGCGCCACCAGATTACGCGCCTTCGCATACAGCGTTACGCGTTTGCCCACTTCGTCGCTCCAACTCTCGGGGATGGCGAAGCTCATGCGGAACTGTGCCGTGCAACCCGGTGCCAGCGCGGCGTTGCCGTTGTCGGCTACCAGCGGGTGCGTCGCAAAATGTGCGCCCAGCGCCTCGAGCGCGTACTTCACGTGTGCCATGTCGTTGGCCGAAGCATCCTCGGCAAGCTCTGGATCGTAGATCGAAGCCATGCGTGCGTTCGCTCCGAATCCGATGGATGCGCTGGAGAACGGCTGGCTGGAGCCCTCTCGGTACAGATCGATCGTGCCGGCGGTCAGCAAGGTGTTGCCGTCGTTTCGCACCGTGACCATGAAGGATTCGCCTGCTGCTCCGGGCACCACCGCGCCCGAGGTAGCAACGGCGCCCGTCGGAGTGGCACACGCCACCAAGGGCACTTCGATGCCGTGCAGCTCTGCCTCGCTCTTCTCCGCGCTCACAATGTGCGTGGCGAGCGCGGAGAGCATGCCTCCCGACGTCAAAAATGTCGTTATCTGATCGACGGGATGGTCCAGCTCGCACATCACAAACGGCTCCGTGAACAGATCGCCTGCCAAGGTGCTGGCAAAGATGCGGAAGTGCTTGCCCATCACTGCTACCGGGTTGCCTTCTTCGTCGTAGGTTTGTCCCACCTTGCCATCGGTGTTCTCTACATAGAGCACGCATCTGCCGTTGTTGCTTACGCTAAACGATGCCGGGCCACAGCCTGCGGCACCCACGGGTTGTGTTGCAAATGCCGATGCGCCTCGCGTCCAAGTAATATGCTGCAGTTGCTCGTTGACGGTTGCCAAAAAGCCCGAATGTTGTGGCCACGGCACCGCGTGGGGTACTGTGGCATCTGGTGGCATAACGCCCCAACCCGCGATGGACTGGCCGATCACGGCATACGATGCGCAGCCACAACCGTTTGCAGTTTCGTATGCAACGGGCACCACCATTTTGCCGTTGATATTCTCGGGTACGCCCAGCTCGATGCTCGATGGCGCTTGCGGAAAGCGGAGAACTTGGCGGAACGTCAGGCTGTCGCCCGAAACGTCCGACCATAGGGTAAAGCACTCCAGCGCAACCTCAGCCTCGCTGCCGAGCGCCTTTTCTGCGGTGGTTCCGCGGCGGTGGAGGTAGGCACCCGACAGGCGCCCGTCGACCAGCGTCTTGCCCACCGTGATACGCGGGCACTGCAGGCAATGGTAGCCATCCTCTTGCAGGCGGCCGCGCGAGATGCTGCGCCACGACGTGTGCGACATCACGCGAACTCCGCCGTTGCTTATGCGCAGGCGCACAACGGACAGTATGCCGGATGTGCTCGCCGCATCGAAAAGGGTGTTGTCGCCGTCGGGGCGCTCGCCCGAGACCAGCAGCACGTAGGCGTCCTGGTTTCTCCTCCCGTCTGTATATTCCACCACGTCGAAGTCGTAATCGAATATGCCGTTGCGCTCCACGTCGCCCTCGCCAAACCCAAGGGAGAAGTCCACGGGCGTGGGAGCGGACCACGTGCCGTTCGTTTTTGTATGCACCACCAGGCGCGAGCGACCGTTCTCGCCGTAGCGCACCGAGGCGATACGGAACAAGCACTCCACGCCGGCGATTATCGCCAGCTTCATGTGGGCTTCGCTGAGCACGCCAGCAAACAGCACGTTGTCGCTCGAGGGCCTGATGCCGCCACGCTCGTCCTCCGATACACCAGCAGAATTGGCGTTGGGGTCCGCAGCGGCGTCCCTCGCCTGCCCGATATAGGTGTACTTATACATCGGCGCGGCGTTTTCGTCGTTCTCTATCAGTGCGTGGACGAAATGTTCGACCTGTCCCGTGTCGTCGCTTTCTGCATCCGCCTCGAGCTCAATGCGCGTGACCGACCGGTCCCAATCGCGTACGGTAGGCGCGACATTCCTTGCAGTGGCCTTAACCTCGGCGCGTGCGAGCAGCTCGGCGTTGGTGACGATGGTGGCCGATGCGATAAATTGCGGCACACCACCCGCCTCGGCGTTGCCGGCCGAGCCGAAACAGGCATCCAGCGTGTAAGGCGCATCTCCGCCCAATGCGAGCTCAGAGCGCTGGAGCACATACTGGTTGCCATTGTTCACCGACATATTCCACGAATCGAGGAGTGTGGGCCACGACCCCGACCAAGCCTTGGTGGTCCACTTGAACATTACGAACTGGAGTATCACATCGACATCGACATCTGCACCTACGCGCAGTCGCGGAAGCTGGTGTCCATCTGCCTTCTCGTACCCAATGAACAGCGTGAGGGATGCGGCGCCGCGCACGGCAGACGAGGCGACGCCTGCAACGCCGGCGCCAAAGGTGACGGCAAGTCCAATCTGGATGGTGAACGAGCCAGACGTGTTTGAATAGTCGAGCGAAATGTTTTTAAAAAACGCCGCGCCGCTGCCGTGCGTGTGGGCACCCACGGCGAGCGCCAGCTTCGCCAGCACCCAGGGGTTGACGTTTAGGAAAAACGGCACCGGTCCTAGGGTAAACTGCTCGGTCCAATTGAGGTCGGTTCTTACCTGGAAGAGGGCCTTAATATTGCCGTATGCGGGGTCGTTGTTGTTACCCCAGGTTTTGCCCACCCAATCGTAGGCGAGCGAGCCGTACAGCTGTGTGGCGATATCCATCGTGAACAGCAGCGTGCAATGGTGGCGAAGGAGCTTGGTGTTTCTTTGATCGGTGCCCGATCCGGCACTCATGCTCTTGTACTGATTCCACTTCCCCTCCATCTCGTCGAGGTAGCGGTTTGCCTGCTTGGCACCCGACTCGCGCGGTGACTTCTTCCAGTACTCCGGATCCGGATTGCCCGAATCGTTCATGTAGCCGACCGGTTTGTATCCTCCGCCAAACAGTACGTACCCGGCAAACGAGAAATCGAACAAAATGGGGAACGAAGGCATCCAGCACGTGAACTTATTGCCGCCGATGCCGGGAAACGCCGCTGGGAAATCAAACGGAGTGACCTCTTGGTCCATGGTAGTGGGGACGATAGTGGTCGAGCCCGATTCCGCCTTTGCGGCCGGCGCGGTGACAACGGCCATGGGGGAGGAGAGCGTGTAGGTCTTGCCCTGGTAGTCGAGGACAAAGCGCAACTTGCATCCTTCCTCCAGAAGGCCCGAAGCTGCATCGAGGAACGTGTCTTCGAGCGTGAACGTCGCCAGATTATCCGCGCCCGAAGCGCTGGCCTTGACTTGGCCAATCTGCGTGACGGTTTCGGGTGAGCTGCCCGCGGCGGGCACTACTTTGTTGATGCGCAGCGTTGCCTGTCCACCCTGTGGCAGATGCGCCTGCACGGTAAAGGCGTGCGTATCAGGCTGTTCGTTTGCCGTGTCGTCCTTTGGCAATGCCATGAACGTGGCTTCAGCGTACTGGATGTCCCATTCGTCGAATGTGAGCTGGCGGAAGTACGGCTTGCCGTCGGAAAGCGGACGTGTGGGCGCGGTTATGGCGGTGCCGCCCTGGATACGCGCAAGGGGAATCTCGACATCACGGTAGCCCACCATGCTAATGGAGATGCCGCCGTTAAAGTCGTACGCGTCGAGAAGCGTCGCCTCGTCCACGTAGCCTTCCGAAAGCGGAGCGACCTCAAAGATGGCCGTGCCCTCGTCGTCGGTCGTGGCGGTGAGCTGCTTGCCCGCGGCATAACGCGACGCGAGCGTGACCTGGGCTCCCTTGATGGGCATATTCTTGTTGGCGACGTCGACCACGACCACACCAAACATGGTGCGCGAGAGAACGAGCACCTTGAAGGGGTCTTCTTCGTCGGCATAGGCTTTGGTGGGGGCGAATGGCAGTATGAAGGCGTTTGCGCTTCCCGGCACGCGCGGCAACATAATGCTCGCCAGCGAGGACGCTCCGGCAACAAGTAGCGAACGGCGATCAAGCATTTTGGGCTCCCATCCCGCAAATATCGGAGGAAATAATCCAATTTTGCGAGAAGGTGCCCCGTGGTGGTAGTGCCGTTCAAGGGTCAAAATGTCCAATTTGATCGAGCGAAGCGCCGGGTTCCGGAACGCGTTCGATGCGCTTGGCAGCCCGGTCGCTAACGCAACATATGCGCGACCAGCTCCGCGCGCGTGCCGATGCCAAGCTTTGCGTATACGCCGGATAGGCGGTTTTTGACGGTGCCCGGCGATACTCCCATATGGCGTGCGATTTCGGCGTTGGTCCACCCACGGCAGGCGAGCATGGCCATGGTGAACTCCGTGGTCGTTAAATCGTCGGCCACGTCCTCGCCCGAATCGGGGTTGTGGATGCGCCGCCAGCCGTAGCTGAAGCGGTACGTGATCTCGATGATGCGAGCGAAATCGTCGGGGTATTGCGATTTTAAGCACGCCTCGATAAGCCCCTGCAAAAGGCCGTGGTGCTCGCCGATGAGCTCGATAAGGCCGTCAGGGCGCGCAATGTTCCAAGCGGTTCCGAAGTGTGCCTTTGCGGCGTCGATATCCTTGAGGCTCATGCATGCCATGGAAGCCGACAGGTGCAGGAACAGCTCCGAGATGGGATAGCTTCCCTGTTTCATGATCAGGGCGTTTTCCGCCATGCCCAGACTGCGGCCATATTCGCCGCGCAGGTACAAGGCGTGCGCCATCACGTAGCTGGCGAACAGGCGCAGGCCTTCGGGCAGATGCGCCGCAAGCGGATAAAACTCTTCGGCGGAATACGGGGAAGGCAAGTGCAGCAGGACGCTCGCGGCGGAGGCGAACAGGATATGCGTGGCGTGGACGGCGGGCGATTCCTCGTCAGTTGGCGTATCGAGGATGCCCGCAAGGCACCGGCGGGCATCGGCGATACGGTTGAGCGACAGACTGGCATATCCGCAGATAAGGCATGCGGAATAGCGCAGTGCGGGATCGGTGGCGTCAAGATAGGGGCGCGCCGTCTTGGCAGCAAGGGCGGCCTGTCCGCGAAAGTACAGCGCTTCTGCCGTGGCAATGGCGCGCGAATCGGGGTCGGAAATGCCTGCAACCGCAGCGTCAATCTGCCCCGGCACAAAGGCGGTGCACATCAACGGCATGGGAACGCATGGGTAGCCATCGCAGTCCATCTTCCATCTCCCAACAGCTGGCAACAATAGCAGCAATTGTACCTCTGTTGCTCGGGACTGGAATTTGTGGGTATCGCCTACGATTATGCCGAACGTATAAAGGAAGACTAGCGGCTCTCTTGAACCCGAGGTCGAAGAGGGCGTTGTACAAGGCATATGGGGCCGAGCGGAAGTGGATCAAAAGAGCGTTACTTGACGTTTCATGCATAATGCCAACCGCCCCGCGACATCACGTTCGCAGCGCGCAGGGGCCGGAGAATCTTCGCGATGAGAGTTGACGTCTAATACCTTGCATCGTATAGTGTGTATAGCACAGTATATGACGAGAGGAGGTGTGCGGATGGAGGCACAGATGAAGCGCGGCTTCCTGGAGGCCTGCGTGCTCGCGGCCGTCTCCGGCGAGGAGTCCTACGGCTACCAGATCGTGAAGGACGTGCCAGCGAGCATGGGGCTCACGGAGTCGACACTCTACCCGCTGCTCAAGCGCCTGGAGAAGGCCGGGTGCATCACGGCGCGCTCCGCCGAGTACAACGGGCGGCTGCGCCGGTACTACCGCATCACGGACGACGGGCGAGCGCGCATCGAGGAGTTCCTGGCCGAGTGGCCGTCCGTACGGGAGATTTACGCATACGTTGAGGGGGCGCACCATGACGCGCGATGAGTTTCTGGGCCGGTTGGGCGAGCTGCTCGCCTGCCTGCCGGCCGAGCAGGTGGAGGAGACCGAGGCGTTCTATGCGGAGGCCATCGCCGACCGCATGGAGGACGGTATGAGCGAGGAGGAGGCCGTGGCCGCCATGGGCACGCCCGGCGAGGTGGCGGAGGCCACGCTCGACGACCTGCCCGCCGTGCCGCGCGCAATCGCGAAGACGCTCCGGCGCAGCACCGTGCTGCTGTGGGTGCTGACCATCGTGGGCTCCCCGGTGTGGGTGCCGCTGCTCGCCGCCTTCGCCGCCGTGGCCGTCACGGTCTATATCTGCATCTGGGTGCTGGCGCTCTGCGTGTGGATCGTCGCAGCGGCACTCGGGGGCGTGGGCGTAGTTGGGCTCCTGCTTGCCGTAAGCGGCGTCACCATCGGCCACTTCCCGTACGCCCTCGCCTCGGCGGGCGTGGGGCTCGGCCTCGTCGGCGTGGCGCTCTTCGTTGGTGCTGGCGCTTGGGCCGCCTCAAAACAAATTGCGCGCCTCTCGGCGCTCTGGGCGAGGAAGGCCGCCTCGCCCGTCT
>USBA01000019.1 GCA_900552735.1 uncultured Collinsella sp.
AACGCCGATCATCTTGGAGATAGTCTTGGCAACCTCCAGCGAGGGGATGCCGTTGTATTCGTACTGGAGCGAGTTGTAGCCCCAGACGACGTTGGTGACCTCTTCGCCGTCGGACCCGCAGGTTTCCAGGGCGGCATTGGTGGCGTCGGTCGGATCCATGTGCTGGAAGTCCTCGTAATCGGGGATCACGGCAGCAAAGCAGAACTCGCCATAGTCTCGCTCCAGGGCAGCTTTGGCCTGCATGCAGATATCGTGGTTGGGAAACACGATGCGATTGACAATCTGGTTGATCGAGATTCCTCGGTCGGTATCTTGAAGCAGATGCTCAAAAATCTCGTCCATCGTTCCTTCTTTCGTATGTGGTGGAAACCCACGATCCCGGGTTTTAGGGCTCGTGGCTTTGCTAACTCGAACGCTACCGCCCCGATGGGCGAGAACGTTGCGCAACATCCGCGAGTGCGCAAATTGCAATGCGGAACGGTTTGTCCCGAGGCGTTTTGAGAGCGGATCCGTCTCGTTCCCGGCAATGTTGCGCAACGTCTGCTCGGTATGGATTTCTACACTTGAGTTGTCCAAAAGGGATTCGGTTCTTGAATGAGGGATGAACGATGAGCAGGAACTCCTATTACGATGACGATATGTCTGAAGAGGACTACGAGCGAGTCATGGAGCATATGTACGAGCTTGAGTGCGAACTCGAGGAGCCTCATGACGCTCGCACCGACCAGTTGATTCGCGAGGAGCTCGAGGATCTTTCGAGTGCCATGTTGTTTGAGCCGGTGGTCAAAAACGGTGAGTACCTTGGTGAGCGCGACCATGTGCCCGGGTATTGGACGGATCGTCGCGATTTGGAGTCCGAGTCTTCAGGCACTTCGAGTGATGCCGACGAGGTGGAAAAAGATGAGCCGTTTGATTTGATTGGCTATCAGGGCTCTTCCTCGGGCGGTTCGGTGCTCGACATGTTTACTCCCATTTTAAGGAGTCGCGTGTTCTGGATCTTCATCGCGTTTCTGGTGTTTATCGGCCTGCTTGACATGTTCTACGACAGTTTTATTGTTCCTTCGGGCTTCGCTATTAGCCGTATCAATTTTCAGGGCTTGGTGCTGCTGGCGATTGTCGTTGCATGTGTTGCCCTGAGGCGTCGTGGCCGTTAACGGCGGTATTGACGCAGTTTCCGATGTTGCGCAACAGGTTATCTGGACAGCGGCGTATGCTCGGGTTGTCCTGAAAGCGAGAGAAAGGACAGGACAATGGCTGAAGTTGAAGTAAGGGCTTTGGGTCCCGACGACGTCGACGATATGGTCGATCTGGACGAGCAGTCGGGCTACGAGGTCTATGACGCGTGGGCGGACTATGTTGAGGACGAGGACGAGGAGAACTGTTACCTCTGGGGCGTCTTTGCCGATGATGAGCTGGTCGGTTTTTGCGTAACGGGCGGTGCAGATGACCCCGACCTGCCGGATGCCGTTACGGAGCACCCGCTCAACGAGTGCACGTCGACGTTTTTGAGCCATGTGTATGTTGACCCCGACTACCGCGGTAACGGCTATGGCGCGCGCCTGGTGCACGACGCCCTGTTGGGATACTGGGAGAGCGAGGGCGAGCAGCAGCCTACATTCCTGGATCTGAGCGAATATCTCTTTGACGATGCTGATGCGGATCCGATTAAGCTCGCGCAGCTGCTCATCGACTTCTTTGGCAAGAACGGGTTTGAACCCATTCCCGACGATGAGCACGACATCACCTACACCTGCATGGTCTTGGATCCCAAGAACTTTAAGGACCCGGACGCAGAGTAGAGGCTGCGACCTGTTCGTTCAGCTTCCCTAGTTGGTGCTTGACGGGACCGGACGTTCCAGTTGAGATGGCTGGACGTCCGGTCCTTTTTGTTGCCTGTCGGGGTTGGTGATCGGCAGGTTTATCTCGATCTGTAACATCTGGCGGGGGATACGGGGTCTAGTTGTTACAGATTGAGATTGTTCCTCGGCAGACAACTCAACTGTCTCAATCTGTAACATCTGGGGCCGGTTTTGCTCCGCAACTGTTACAGATTGAGACGTTTGTGAGCCGTGTCGGCTGTTTGTCTCGATCTGTAACACCTAGACGAAGATTCGGCCTGTAGATGTTACAGATCGAGATGTTAGCCAAGGAGGCTGACTGAATGTCTCGATCTGTAACGTGTAGACCCGGTTTTGCCCCGTAACTGTTACAGATTGAGACAATCGGCCGGGCCCACCTCGGGCCCGCCTCATCCGCCTCGTCATCTGTGGTTTACGTGGGGGCATACGGAGTACGGGTATACTAACCCGCGGCGAATCTGCTCCATCGCTTAGAGCTGCTGCGTCTGGACGGCGCGTGATAGGGCTGCCAAAGCGATCGCCAGCGTGCTGAGCAACGTCCTCTCTGTGCGCACCTGTTTTTGTATGTATTAGCGCACTACCAAGCACGCCCGCGCGGCCGCATGCCGTGCCCATTGCGCGTGCAGATAAGGAACAACAACATATGCGTAATTCTGTATCCGACGTCACGGACGCCGAGATTCTGGACGAGACCCGCGAGGCCATGACCCAGGCTGCCTTCGATGCCGCCGATGAGGCAAATGCCGCCCAGGCCGTCGAGTCCGCTACCGAGAGCCTTCCCGCCTTTGACGAGCTGGGCCTTTCCGACGAGATGCTTCGTGCTATCGAGAACCTGGGCTATACAGCGCCCACGCCCGTGCAGGCCGGTTCGATCCCCGTGGTGCTCGAGGGCCGTGACCTGCTTGCCGCCGCTCAGACCGGCACCGGCAAGACGGCCGCCTTTTTGCTGCCGACCATGAACAATCTGGGGCACATCGCTCCTCCCAAACCCGTGCGCGAGCGCAGCGGCCGCAACCGTCGTCGCGGTGCTAAAAAGCCCGAGGGCAACGGTCGCGGCCCCGTAATGCTCGTCATTACCCCTACGCGCGAGCTTGCCCAGCAAATCGACGAGGTCGCAAGCAAAATCGCCGACGTCACCGGCCATGTTGCCGTGACCGTCGTGGGCGGCGTGAGCTACAAGCCGCAGACTGCTGCCCTCAAGTACGGCTGCGACATCCTGGTCGCCACGCCGGGCCGTCTGGTCGATCTGATCGAGCAGGGTGCCTGCCACCTGGACGAGGTTAAGGTCCTGGTGCTCGACGAGGCCGATCGCATGCTCGACATGGGCTTTTTGCCCGCCGTCCGCCGCATTGTGCGCGAGACGCCGGCCGAGCGCCAGACGCTGCTGTTCTCGGCGACCCTCGACGAGGAAGCCGTGGGTGAGATCACCGACCTGGTGAGCGACCCGGCCCGCGTGGAGATCGCGCCCGCCACGTCGACCGCCGACACCGTCGACCAGTTTGTGTTTCCGGTGTCCATCGAGGCCAAGAACAACCTGCTGCCCGAGTTTCTCAAAAAGGAGGGCCCGGAGCGCACCATCGTCTTTATGCGCACCAAGCACCGCGCCGACAGCTGCTGCCGTCGCCTGGAGCGCAAGGGCATCAAGGCCGCCGCGATTCACGGCAACCGCAGCCAGGCGCAGCGCGAGCGCGCGCTTTCTGCCTTCCGCGACGGTACCGTCGACGTGCTGGTGGCAACCGACGTGCTTGCCCGCGGCATCGACATTAGTGACGTGCGCTACGTCGTGAACTTTGACGTGCCGGCCGAGCCGACCGACTACATCCACCGTATTGGCCGTACGGGCCGTGCCGGCGAGCTGGGCTGGGCCATCACGTTTGTGACCGAGCAGGATGTCGATGAGTTCTACGAGATCGAGAAGCTCATGGACAAGACTGCCGACATCTACGAGGCCGGCGACCTGCATGTGGGTCCCAATCCGCCCGCGGTTGACCCCGAGCGCGACCCTGCGGCCTTTAAGGTGAAGAAGAAGACCAAGCGCGGCAAGTCCAAGAGCAAGAAGAAACTCGAGCAGGCACGTCGCGACGGCAAGCGCAACGGCGATGACTACGGTGATGTGGCCGGTCGCTCCAACCGCGGTCGCGACGAGCGTCGCGGCGACGGCGAGCGTCCGAGCCGTCCCAAGCGCGGCGGCAAGACCCGCGTGCGCGAGGGCGTTCAGGCTCGCGTGGACGAGGCTGTGGAGAGCGTGGCCCGCGAGGTGGCTGCCGAGGAGCGTGCCGGTGCTGTTGAGCAGGGCCCGCGCGGCAACCGTGCCGAGCGTCGTGCCAAGCAGTTCCAGGGCGAGGCACATCGCCGTCGCCGCGAGGACGAGGACCGCGGCGGTCGTCGTCGTGTTGAGCGCGAAGACGAGGGCCGTGGCTCGCGTGGCGGCAAGCGCGGCTCGGGTGACCGTCGTCGCTCCGGTCGCAATGACGAGCGCGGTGACCGTGACGAGCGTCGCGGCAGCGAGGGTCGCGGTGCGCGTGGCGCCCTAAGCGGTGAGTCCCGTGGCGGCAAGCGCTTTGAAGAGCGCAGCGGCCGTGGCGGCGAGCGTCGCGAGGGTGCTCGCGGTAATGGCGGGCGCAGCGGCGCTGGGCGTTCTGGTGAGTCGCGCGATCGTCGCGATCCGCGTGCCAGCCGCGATCGTCGCGATGACTGGCGCAACTACGACGATACCCGCGAAGAGCGTCGCGGCGGCTACCAGGTGGGTTCCCGTGGCGGTCGTGCCGGCGGTCGCGATAACCGTGGCAGCTATGGCAACAGCCGTGGCGGCAAGCGCGGCGGCAGCTCCCGTCGTCCCGGTGACGGCGGCGGCAAGCGCAAGTAACATACGCGTCGCGCGGTAAGGCGAGACGAGTTCGGGCCCCGAGCAGACTATGCTCGGGGCCCTTTTTGTGGGCGTAGTTTGAGGTGGGCCGGCCCCCTCACGAAAAAGCACGGAGGCGGTCGCGGCAAGAGATGTGGGTTATCGGCTTAGTTGGAGATTCGCGTATGCGGGGTTCTGGCATAGACGGAGAACGTGAAGCTCCCTACTGACGCACGGTGGCCGCAGTGCCCGGGCGGACACACTCGGGATTCCGCTCGCTGCCTGGCGCCCTTGCTGCCATCTGACTTTCACGCTCGCATTGTTCTGGATGCGGGCGTGTTTTTTCACGGCACGCACGGGTCCCCCGGGGTGCGACGTGCATTTTCGGGAGTTTTCAGCAAGCCGGGGTGGCTGCATACGCGCCGGAAGCGTCTATTTGATCTCGCGAGATCCCTCGACGGGCGATTTGGGTCGGCAGGCGGCGTACGGCGTGGCGATAGCGCGCGTTTCGCGCCGTGCCGTGCCCCAAAGCGACGCCGGCCGCGCGATGCTCCCGGTTCGCGGCGTCGCCGGCGGGGGTCGCGATGCTGAATACTCCGGTTTTTGCACGGTCCAAGCGGGGGTACGTTGGGACGGGAAGGGGCGCCCCCATCTATTTATGCATGGCACAAGCGAAAATATGCAAGACAATAGGGCGCCATGCGCCGGATGCCCAGATTGGGCGCGCCATACGCCGACGTTCGCCGCGTCCCTTCCGCGCCGTGCGCGAATCAAAAGGCGAGGGCAGTTATGGGCGTGCGGGCGGCCCTGCTGACGGCGGGGTTGCAGCGGAGCTTGCGCTTGCCGTGGGCGATCGCGCGCCCTGGGCGCCGGCGCTCGACGGCCGCATGCTCCTGCTTGCCACGCATGATGCCGCTGACGCTCGGGCCCTCAATATCTCGGACATCATCACGCTCTAAATACTACTTAGCAACAAAATGATCCGTATTTCTCCGTCCCCATGGGGTCGGGTATGGTATTCTATCTGCGGGGGTAATACTTAAGAATACAGAGTAATACCAACGCCGTAGAAACAAACTCCGGATGCGGGCCAATCGGGTTGCCTTCACAGCCCGTCGCCCAGCCGCGTGGCCCGCATCTATCCGCACTACCGTCGTTTCAAAAAGGAAGCGCCATGGCAGAACACATGACCCCCGTAGTCGCGAAGGTCTTGCCCGAGGAGAAGGCAGCCTTCGCGGCGGCAACCCAGCTCGTGGGCACCACGCCGTCCAACGCCATCCGCATGTTTATCGCCGCGTTCAATCGCTGCGGCACCTTCCCGTTCGACATCTCGCCCAGCGGGGCCTTTGGCAAAGAGTGTCCCCAACAGCTAGTCGTTGAAGAACGTCCCCAATGACTAGTCGTCGGGAGGAGGTTGGCATGCTCAATGCGATGATTTGGGCGCTTGCCTGTTTTGGCGTCGTCGCTGCCGATATTGCCCTGAGCGTCGTTTTGTTTTCCGCCCTTGGCGTCGCATCGGTGTTCATGGGTTTTTCGATCGATGACCTCGACATTCAATTGCTTCAGGCCGTCGCGCAGACAGCATCGTTTTTGATGGCGCTGCTGTGGTGGCGTTATCTGTGGCCGCGTTCGTTTATGGCACGCCGGCAAAGCGAGCACCCGCTCGGCGGGGGAGCGCGTGGGGCGTGGAAACGCATCGCCTGCGTTATCGTGATCGGCCTGGCCCTGCAGGTGGTTGTTGGCTACGTGACCGACGCCGCGCTGTCGTTGTTGCCCGATGCCGCGGCCGACTACAGCGAGCTTGTCGAGGAAACAGGCATGGGCGACACCAGCTATCTCGCCGTCCTGACCACGGTGCTCGGCGCCCCGTTTTGTGAAGAGCTGCTGGTGCGCGGCATTATTTTTGAGTTTTCGCTCCGAGCGTTTAATCCGCAGTGCCGCCCACTTTGGAAGCGCCGGCGTCGTGCGAGCGCGCAGGACGGCGCCATGGTGCCCTGGGCGGCCCCAAGCACGTGGGGTATCGCCGCGGCGATTGTGCTGCAGGCGGCAATCTTCGGCTTTATGCACATGAATTGGGTGCAAGGTTGCTACGCGGGTGCCGCCGGCCTCATCTTTGGTTGGGTGCTCGTGACGACCGGAAAGCTCCGCTACACGATCCTGCTGCACTTTGCCTTTAATGCCGGGTCGTATTTCATGACGTTGCTCTGGTTTGTGAACACACCGTTCGACGTGATAATCACGGTCGCTATCGCCGGCGTCATCCTCGTTGAGGCAATGCGCTCGCTGCGCCACGCGTGTGGGATGGACGCAGCGAGCGCATTGCTGCCCTAGTTGCGACGCCCGCCTCCGTTGGCGCCCTGACGCCCCTGGGCCGCGCGATTACGCCCGGCAGTGTTCTGTGCACGCGACATGCCGCCGTGCCCCTTGCTGCCTTTGGGTCCCTTGCCGCCAGCACCGCCGTGGGCCTTGCCGCCCTTCTTGCCGGTGCCATGCCCACCGCCAGCAGACGTCTCGCCCGGGCGCGGCGGCACGGGGCGGATTAGACAGTGTTTGGTGTAGCCGATCAGGTCACGACGTCCGGCTTTTTCCAGCGCCTCGCGTACCAGCTTGTAGTTCTCGGGTTTGCGATACTGGATGAGCGCACGCTGCATGGCCTTTTCGTGCGGGTCGCGCGCCACATAGATCGGCTCCATGGTGCGTGGGTCCACGCCGGTGTAGTACATGCAGGTCGACATGGTGGACGGTGTGGGGTAGAAGTCCTGCACCTGTTCGGGCATGTAGCCCATGTCGCGCACGGCCTCGGCAAGGTCCACTGCTTCCTTCATCGTTGAGCCGGGATGGCTCGAGATTAGGTACGGCACTACGTACTGCTTGAGTCCGTATTCGCGGTTCAGGCGTTCAAATTTATGGCAGAACGCGTCGTAGACGGCTCGGCTCGGTTTGCCCATCACGGACAACACCGCGTCGCTCACGTGCTCGGGTGCCACGCGCAGCTGGCCCGAGACATGGTGCTCCAGCAGCTCGCGCAAAAACTCGTCCGAGGCATCGGCCATGGTGTAGTCAAAGCGGATGCCGCTGCGGACGAAGACCTTCTTGACGCCCGGCAGCTGGCGCAGGTCGCGCAGCAACTGCGTGTAGCCGCTCTCGTCGACCACCATGTTCTTGCATACGCTCGGCCACAGGCAGCGCTTGTTCTTGCACACGCCGTGCTTGAGCTGCTTGTCGCAGGCCGGACGGCTAAAGTTGGCCGTCGGTCCACCCACGTCGTTGATGTAGCCCTTAAACTCGGGATCGTGCGTGAGCAGCTCGGCCTCGCGCATGATCGAATCGTGGCTGCGCATCTGCAGCACGCGCCCCTGGTGGAAGGTGAGGGCGCAAAACGAGCACTCGCCAAAACAGCCACGGTTGGAGCTAATGGAAAACTTGATCTCGGCAAAGGCCGGCACGCCGCCTGCCGCGTCGTAGTCGGGATGCCAATCGCGTGCGTAGGGGAGCTCGGCCACCTCGTCCATCTCATCGGTGGTGAGCGTCGCCGATGGCGGGTTCTGCACCACATAGACGCTGTTGGGGTAGGGCTCTACCAGGCGGTGTCCGGTGATGGGGTCCATATTCTGCTGCTGCACATTGAAGCTGCGTGCGTAGTTGAGCTTGTCGGCGGTAAGGTCGTCCCAGCTGGGCAGCAGGTCGTAGTCGTAGACCTCGTCGAGCGAACCCGTGCGGTAGACGGTGCCGTTGATATAGGTGATCTGATCGACGGGCAGTCCCGCGTCGAGCGCGTCGGCGATCTCGACAATCGCGTGCTCGCCCATGCCGTAGATGAGGATGTCGGCGCCCGAGTCGAGTAGTACCGAGCGCTTGAGCTTGTCCTGCCAGTAGTCGTAGTGGGCCAGGCGGCGCAGGCTTGCCTCGATGCCGCCGATGATGATGGGAGCGTCCTTGAACGTCTGACGGATGAGGTTGCCGTAGACCGTGACGGCACGATTGGGGCGGTGCCCCTCCTCGCCACCGGGGGTATAGGCGTCGGTATGGCGACGGTGCTTGGTCACCGAATAGTGGTTGACCATGGAGTCCATGTTGCCGGCGCTGACCAAAAAGCCCAGGCGCGGCTCACCGAGCACCGTGATGCTGGCGGGGTCGGTCCAGTCGGGCTGGCAGATGATGCCCACTTTGTAGCCGTGCGCGTCGAGGACGCGGCTGATGATGGCCATGCCAAAGCTGGGGTGGTCCACGTAGGCGTCGCCGCAGATGTAGACAAAGTCGCACTGGTCCCAGCCGCGCGCATCCATGTCGGCGCGGCTGACGGGGAGGAACTTATCGCGGCCCGGGCGCCAGGGGCGGACAGGCGCTGCAGAGGCATGCGTGGGTCGCGAGTCCTGCGCCTTACCGCCGCGCTTTTGCTGTTGGCTCTGTTTGCCCTGCTGACTGCGCTGGTTGTTCTGA
Organism: uncultured Collinsella sp.; assembly: GCA_900552735.1. GTDB lineage: Bacteria > Actinomycetota > Coriobacteriia > Coriobacteriales > Coriobacteriaceae > Collinsella. Next base: position 9,145 of record USBA01000019.1, read on the forward strand.
GCGTGCTGAGGCTTTTTTGCCACGATCCCTCCCGGTGTTTGTATGCTGCACGTAATTGTAACCAGTCTTTTTGGGACGGGGCTAAAAAGACTGGTGGAGTACACGCGGCGTCGGGTGCCGGCGCCGCGCCCGCTGTTTGTTTCCAGACTGTGTATCTGCGCGTTGGGGAACCCATCTCGCGCGCACGTCATGTTGTCAATGGGTTACAGTATGAACGGCGGCTATGTTTCCGCCAACGCACGAGAGAGTCGTCAACAAGGAGGATGCACGACGATGCAGCGTGCCAAACAGATATCGGAGTCTATTGAGCTGGGCATCATCTTGGCGCTCGCCGGTGGCTTTATGGACGTGTATTCGTACATTGGGCGCGACCATGTTTTCGCCAACGCGCAGACAGGCAACATCCTGCTCGTGGGCGTGAGCATCTCGGAGGGCAACTGGGCACTTGCGGGGCGCTACTTCTTCCCAGTGGTGTCGTTTGCCGTGGGTATTATGCTTGCCGATCTGGTACACGAGCGGTTTGGCAGCGTGATCCACTGGCGTCAGGTGACGGTGTTCTTTGAAGCCGTCATCTTGCTGGGCGTGAGCTTTATCCCGGGCGGCAATTTCAACCTGCTCGCCAACTGCCTCACCTCGTTTGCCTGCGGCATGCAGGTCGAGAGCTTCCGCAAGATCCACGGTCACGGCATCGCTACGACCATGTGCATCGGCAACTTGCGCAACGCGCTGCAAAACGTGGACGATTACATCATCACCCACAGGCGCGGCTTTTTGGAAAACGGCCTGCTGTACTTTGGCGTGATCTTTACCTTTGTGTTTGGCGCCGTGTTGGGCAACTGGTGTATTGAGCGCATGGGCCTGCACGCCATCGTCGTGGCGAGCTTGCTGCTGTTTATCGCGTTTGCCATCATGTTCATCGACCGCGAGCGCGATTTGCACAGGAAATGGGCCCGCATCATAGCTGACTGGCAGACCGCGAGTCTTAAGCGCTAAGGTGCATGTTCGTAACAACATTCAGGAGCCAGAAAAAACTATCCAGCTCCTGAATGTTGCTACGAACTGCTTTTTGCGATTTATTCGAGATGCTCTTCAATCCGAGCCCTAAGAAGGGCAATGGCTGTGGGTATTCCAATTGCGGCGGCTAATTCGGCTTTATCCAAAACCTGTATGCTAAAGCACGATTGTTTATCACATTGAAGGACGATAACTGAAGATAGCTTCACTTCCCGTTGGCTGAATATATCGTAATCTCCAAATAGGAAGTTACCTTTTATTGTGTAATTCGGTATGTTCGTTACGCACTTCATCTCAAGTCTGTTTAGGCCATAATCAAACACCGCAACTTCCTCGTGTTCGATGATGAGCGCAACCCTGGGCATGTTGCTAAAACCACCGTCGACGACAGTGAAGAGTTTTTCATTTGCATCGTCATAAACGGTATATTTAAGACTCAATAGCTGTCCTAGTGGACCCGTGAACCCATGTCTTTTGATGTTGAGGTTGTCTCCCGCTGGGTTGATGAGAGCCAGGGTATGCGGATAAGGGTTACCTTCAATTGAGATTTGATATTCGTTTGTAGCCGTCTTGCTCGATTTAGGACAACTAGCCACCATGTGTCATCGCCTCGATCGAATTGGAACCGTCTTCTGCTTCGTGCGGAGAATTACGCTGTACGTTGCAGTAGATGCAGCTGCAATAACCGCATGGGCAATTTCTAACAAAATGAATGACGTTATTTGCTGCATGCATGTTATTCACTACAAAGTATCTTTTTATAAACGTATTGTCAAACATATATTGCTAAAACAGAAACAATTTATAGACTGAGTCGGTCGCATTCTTTGGGCGATTGCTCCTATAATCTAGCCTTCGCTGCTGTCGGGAGGGAAGGACTAGGGCTCCGTTATTCTGTTGAAACGCTTTAACACTTTTGACGTGCTCACGCGTTTTTTGTTTCAAAAGCGTTAGGATGGGACTTATAGCGCGGGGCGTAATGGATGCCCCGCACACGATGGGAGGCTATCAATGGCTAATCGTTTCGTTCTCAACACCATCTCTTATCATGGTTCCGGCGCCATCAAGGAGATCCCCGGCGAGCTCCAGCGTCGCGGCTACAAGAAGATCTTCGTCTGCTCCGACCCCGATCTGGTTAAGTTTGGCGTTACCGCTAAGGTGACCGACGAGCTCGACGCCGCCGGCATCGCTTGGAGCCTCTACTCCGAGATTAAGCCCAACCCCACTATCCAGAACGTCAAGGACGGCGTCGAGGCCTTCAAGGCCGCCGAGGCTGACGCTATCGTGACCATTGGTGGTGGCTCCTCCATGGACACCGCTAAGGCCATTGGCATCATCATCAACAACCCCGAGTTCGCCGATGTCCGCAGCCTCGAGGGCGTTGCTCCGACTAAGAACCACGCCGTGTTCACCATCGCCGTGCCGACGACCGCCGGTACCGCCGCTGAGGTGACCATCAACTACGTCATCACCGACCCCGAGAAGGTCCGCAAGTTCGTGTGCGTCGACACCAACGACGCCCCCGAGGTCGCCGTCGTCGATCCTGACATGATGGCTTCCATGCCCGCCGGCCTGACCGCTTCCACTGGTATGGACGCTCTGACCCACGCCATCGAGGGCTACACCACCAAGGGTGCTTGGGAGCTCTCCGACATGTTCCACTTTGAGGCTATTAAGCTGATCAGCGAGAACCTGCGTGACTCCGTCGCCGAGGCCAAGTCCGGCCAGCCCGGCTCCGGCCGCGAGGGCATGGCTCTTGGCCAGTATGTCGCCGGCATGGGCTTCTCCAATGTCGGTCTGGGCATCGACCACGCCATGGCTCACACCCTGTCCGCTCACTACGATACCCCGCACGGTGTCGCCTGCGCCATGCTGCTGCCGATCGCCATGGAGTTCAACAAGCCGGTTTGCACCGAGCGCCTGGCCAAGGTCGCCGTCGCCATGGGCGTTGACACCACGGGCATGAGCACCGACGAGGCTGCTGACGCCGCCATCGCCGCCGTTAAGCAGCTTTCCGCCGACGTGAACATCCCGCACGTCTGCGAGGCCATGAAGGCTGACGAGATCGAGGTCCTGGCCAAGGACGCCATGGCCGACGCTTGCTTCCCGGGTAACCCGCGCGAGGCGACGCTCGACGACGTCATCGAGCTCTTCAAGAAGATCTGCCCGGCTGCCTAACATGGCTCGGCGGGCCCCTGCCCGTTAGCCCCAGAATCGTCCTCGGACATGTCGGCGGCCCCGCTGCGCACTCCGTGCAGCGGGGCCTCCTTCTGTCCTGCGGAAAGATTCTGGGGCTAACGGGCAGGGGCCCGCCGGCTCGTTATCGTGGTGGGCTCTGTTCGGAAGAGCTCGATGGGTCATCTCGCTAGGTAAAAAGATGGTTCGCGGTGGTATTGTTGCTGTGGGTTTAATTCGACATGAAAGGGTGACTTTGGTGTCCAAGATGGATTCTACGCTCTCCTATATCGCGGGACAGCTTAAGACGCTGACTTCTATTGCCTCGCCTACGGGCTATACTCGTGCGGCCACTGATTATCTGATGGAGACCCTGCGCGATATGGGCTTTGGCCCCGAGCGTTCCAATAAGGGCAACGTGCTGGTTGAGCTTGGCGGCGAGGGTGAGCCGCTGGTGTTGGCCAGCCATGTCGATACCCTGGGCGCCATGGTGCGCTCCATTAAGGACAATGGCCGCCTGCGTCCCACGACGCTCGGCGGGCATCAGTGGTCTACGGCCGATGGCGAGAACTGCACCGTCTACACGCGTGACGGCAATGTGTACACGGGTGTGGTTCTTAACACCGAGCCTTCGGCGCACGTGGCCGACGAGCCGGTCAAGACCATCGAGAAGAACATGGAAATCCTGCTCGACGAGAACGTTGACAGCAAGGACGATGTGCTCGAGCTGGGTATTCAAACCGGCGACATCATCGCTATGGATCCGCGAACCACGGTGACGGAGAGCGGCTACATCAAGAGCCGCTTCCTGGATGACAAGCTGTCGGCGTCGATTCTGCTGGGTCTTGCCCGCGCTGTTGCTGATGGCGAGGTGTCGCTTTCGCGCAAGGTGTCGCTGCTCTTTACCGTGTACGAGGAGGTCGGCCACGGCGGTGCTTTCGTGCCGGCCGACACGCGCGAGATGATCAGCGTTGACATGGGCTGCGTGGGCGACGACCTGGGCTGCACCGAGCGCATGGTGTCGATTTGCGCCAAGGATTCGGGTGGCCCCTACAACTACGATCTGGTGACCACGCTGTCCAATATTGCGCGCGAGCTTGAGCTCGATTATGCCATCGACGTGTACCCGCATTACGGCTCGGACGTCGAGGCCACGCTCTCTGCCGGCTACGACATCCGTCACGGCCTGATCGGCCCCGGCGTGTACGCGAGCCACAACTACGAGCGCAGCCACATCGACGGCGTGCGCAACACCTTTGAGCTGGTCCGCGCCTACGTCCAGCGTTAGCAATGCAGCGGCCTCGGCTGACACAGCAGTACCGACCGAGGCCGTCCTCTCTAAGTTGCGGTGAAATAGGGATTGTTTGGCGGTTTTAAACGCTTAAACAGTCCCTATTTCACCGCAGCCATGAAGGGGATGGGGCTACTTGATGGCACCGGTCACGGTACCGCCGCCGAGGACGATGTCGCCGTGGTAGACTACAACGGCCTGGCCGGGGGCGATGGCTCGCTGCGGCTCGTCAAAAGTCAGCAGCATTTGCCCGTCTTCGCCGCGCGTAAGGGTCGCTGCTTGGTCTTTCTGACGGTAACGGTACTTGGCGCCCACGCGAATGCCGCCGGCATCGAGTTCTGCCTCCATGCGGTCGGCAGGGGCGCTCCAGATCCAGTCGTCGGCCGTGAGTGCTGTGGCCGTTAGGTCCTCGGCCTCACCCAGATGCACGGTGTTGTTGACGGCGTCGACGCCTGTCACGTATACGGGATGCGCCATCGCTACGCCCAAACCCTTGCGCTGGCCGATGGTATAGCGCAGTGCGCCGTTGTGGCGCCCGACCACGCTGCCGTCGCGCCATACGATGTCGCCCGGTGCAGCGGCATGTCCGCAGCGGCGCTCGATATAGCCCGCGTAGTCACCGTCTGGAATAAAGCAAATATCCTCGCTTTCGGCCTTCTTGGCGTTGATGAAGTCCTGCTCGGCGGCAATGCGGCGCACGTCGCGCTCCTTGTCCAGGCCTGCCAGCGGAAAGATTGTGCGTGCCAGGCGCTCTTGCGTGAGCGAATACAAAAAGTAACTCTGGTCCTTTTTGGGGTCCTCGCCGCGATGCAGCTGCCAGGTGCCGTCGGGCGCCTGGCTCGTTTTGGCGTAATGTCCCGTTGCGATGTAGTCGCAGCCCATGTCCAGCGCCGCATCGAGCAACGCGCCAAACTTAATGTGGCGGTTGCAGATGATGCACGGGTTGGGCGTCAGCCCCTCCTGGTAGGCGTTCACAAAACGCTCGATAACACTGTGGTCGAAGGTCTGCTGCAGGTCGAGCACATGGTGGGGTATCCCCAGGCGCTCGGCGACGGCCTTTGCATCGGCGATGTCGCGGTCGACCTTACTCGTGCCCGTGGCGGGGTCGGGCGCGGGGCAGGTGAGGCGCATGGTGGCGCCGACGCATTCGTAGCCCTGGCTTTTGAGCAGGTACGCGGTCACGCTAGAATCGACGCCGCCGCTCATGGCGACGAGCACGCGCTTGTTGTGCATGGGGAGGTTCTCCTTGGTGGCATGTGGCCAAAAAAGAAAAGCGGCGCGGGAGGCTGGTTCCGCGCCGCAGACATTGTAGCAAGTTCGGACGTCTCGTGGGACACCCTAACGAGATGGGCTCAGGCAGCCAGAAGAGAGGATAGGCCGGCATGCCATGGGCCTATCGACAAGTGACGGGCCCTTAGTCCTGGAACAGTGCCGTGGACAGGTAGCGCTCGCCGGTGTCGGCAAGCAGGGCCACGATGGTCTTGCCCTCGTTTTCGGGGCGCTTGGCCAGCTGCAGCGCGGCCCACACGGCGGCGCCGGACGAAATGCCCACGAGCACGCCCTCCTTGTGGCCCACGGCGCGGCCGGTGGCAAAGGCGTCGTCGTTCTCGACGGGGATGATTTCGTCATAGACCCGGGTGTCGAGGACGTCGGGCACAAAGCCGGCGCCGATGCCCTGGATCTTGTGCGGGCCGGCCTGGCCCTTAGAGAGCACCGGGGAGGTGGCGGGCTCGACGGCGACGACCTTAATCTCGGGGTTCTGCTCCTTGAGGAACTCGCCCACGCCGGTCACGGTACCACCGGTGCCAACGCCGGCGACGAAGATGTCGACCTGGCCGTCGGTGTCATCCCAGATCTCGGGGCCGGTCGTGGCCTTGTGAATGGCCGGGTTCGCGGGGTTCACAAACTGGCCGGCGATGATGCTGTTGGGAGTCTCCTTCTGCAGCTCCTCCGCCTTGGCGATAGCGCCCTTCATGCCCTTGGAGCCGTCGGTGAGCACGAGCTGCGCACCGTATGCCTGCATCAGCTTGCGGCGCTCGACGGACATGGTCTCGGGCATGGTGATGATCACCTTGTAGCCGCGGGCGGCCGCCACCGAGGCGATGCCGACGCCGGTGTTGCCGCTCGTGGGCTCGATGATGGTGTAGTCGCCGCCGCGCACGAGCTTGCCTGCCTTCTCGGCCTCGTCAATCATGTTCTTGGCGACGCGGTCTTTAACTGACCCGGCGGGGTTGAAGTATTCCAGTTTGACGAGCACGCGGGCCTTGAGGTCCTCGTCGGCCTCAAAGTGGGTGAGCTCCAGAAGCGGGGTGTGGCCGATAAGCTGATCGATGGACGTGTAAACCTTGCTCATGGTGAACCTCCAAAGTGTTCAAGTTGCTGGTTGCCGTGTGGTTTCACGGTGCGTGTAGCAGCTAAACCCATAAACCTTATAGGTTGTTCGTTTAGCTGTTGGGAAGCATACTAGACACTAAAGCCTAGTAATGCAATAGGAAATAGAAGATTATTACGAGCTGATTAACCATCTTGACCGGAACGGGTATTTTCAAAACCAATTTTTCGGCTAGAATTTCTACGGACTAAATGACCGAAAGGCAGCACTATACATGTTGGTTTCTACAAAGGGCAGATATGCCCTGCGCGTTATGGTCGATCTGGCCGAGCACCAGGCGGCCGGTCGCATCCCGCTCAAAGAGATCGCGGCGCGACAGGGGATTTCCGAGAAATATCTCGAGAACATCTTGGCTACGCTCGTGCGCGCCAACATGCTTTCGGGCATGCGCGGCAAGGGCGGCGGCTACGTGCTCACGCGCCCGCCCGAGCAGTACACGGTGGGCGAGATCCTGCGCCTGACCGAGGGCAGTCTGGCACCGGTTGCATGCCTGGATGGCGACTGCAAGGGCTGCTCACGCTCGGATGAGTGCCCCACGCTCGACGTGTGGAAGAACCTGGACAAGCTCATCAACGACTACCTCGACGGTGTGACACTCGATCAACTTGTCGCTCCCAACCATGGCTACGACTACGTCATCTAACCCACACCTGCCATTTGGGGACGGGGTAGAAATGGTAGATTCTCTC